>CAZZAU010000219.1:0-2837 GCA_964652725.1 uncultured Dehalococcoidaceae bacterium
ACCGTGTTCTACTACGGCTGGGGGCCGGCCAAAGTGGCGGTCCCGCAGGCGGACGTAATTCTGGCCGTGGGCAGCCGCCTTTCCTTTGCCAGAGGGCGGCCGTGGACGCCGGATGGCGAGCAGAAACTCATTCAGGTTGATATCGACCCGGCGGAGGTGGGCCGGAACTACAGGTTGTACGCGGGCATTGTAAGCGATGCCCGTCAGGCCCTGGGTGCGCTGCTGGAGGCATTGCCGCAGAAGGGCCGGAGCCTCTGGCAGACCGGTGACTTGAAAGACATAAAGGAAAAGGCCGCGAGAGAAGTGGAAGAGGAGGCCCCATTGCAGGTTTCCCTGGTGCGTACGTTGCGGCGTACGCTCAAGGAGGACGCCATCCTGGTGCCGGGCATTACCAATATGGGCTACTGGAGCCTTCTGGCCTACTCCGTGCTGAAGCCGCGCACCCACCTTACCACCTCGTACTTCGCCACCCTGGGTTACGCCTTCCCCACCGCCCTGGGCGCCAAAGTAGGCAATCCGGAGAAGCAGGTGGTGGCGCTCAGCGGTGACGGCGGCTTTATGTACGCCCTCCCGGACCTGGCGACGGCGGTGCAGGAGCAGTTGAACGTGGTCGCCATCGTGTTTGTGGACAGGGCTTTTGGCGCTTCGCTGCATGACCAGCGGCGCCGCTTCGGCAGCCGGGAAATCGGCACCCGCTTTCAGAACCCGGACTTCGCCCGGCTGGCGGAAACCTTCGGGGCTCGCGGCATAAAGCTGTCCCGTCCGGAGGAGGAGATGGAGGGGGCGCTGCGGGAGGCCCTGGAAGAGAAGCTGCCCACCGTTATCGAGGTGCCGGTGCCCACCATGTCCACGCCGTTTTAGCTGGCAGAAATCTGGAAAAGGGGCGCATCCCTGCAACAGAAACAAGCAGACAATCAGAAGGAGAGCAAAAATGACACGTACCGCCGGTATGGTCCATTACATCGCTCGCCAGGTGGAGTTCTTCAACCGTATCGCGGCTGAAGTGATGCCCGGGGTGGAGGTGGTGCACCTGGTGGACGAGGGCATGCTCAAGGAGCTTCTGGCGGGCGTGGACCTCAACGAACGGATGGCGCGGCGGCTGCAAACCCACATCTCCTTCGCCGTGGAGTCCGGCGCGGAAGCGGTCATGGTGACCGGTTCATCGTTCGGGCCGCTGGTACCGCAGATTAAAGCCGAAGTGGGGGTGCCGGTGCTGCGCGTGGACGAAGCGATGGCGGACGAAGCGGTGCGGCTGGGCACCCGGATAGGCATCCTGGCCACGGCGGAAACCACACTGGGGCCTACCACCGACCTGGTCCGCGAACGCGCCGCACTGGCCGGCAAGCAGGTGAACATAGAAACGGTGCTCTGCGGCGGCGCTTTTGAGGCCATGCGCCGGGGCGACCTTGCGGCGCACGATGCTCTGGTCAAGAAAGAGCTGAAAGAGCTTATGCAGCGGGCGGATGTAGTGGCACTGGCCCAGGCCACGATGGAGCGGGTGGCGGGGCAACTTTCCGAAAATGAAAAAAGCGTGCCCGTCCTGACCAGCCCCCGCCTCGGGGTGCAACGCCTGGAGGAGATACTCGAGCGTTTGAGATGAAGATTCACGAGTACCAGGCCAAGCAGTTGCTCTCCCGGTACGGCGTTCCCGTGCCGCGGGGAGAGGTGGCCGGGACGCCGGCGCAGGCGGTGGAATGCGCCGGGCGGCTCGGCGGGCCGGTTACGCTTAAGGCGCAGATACACGCCGGGGGCCGGGGCAGGGGGGGGGGTATTAAGACGGCCGGCACCCCGGCGGAGGCCGGGACGGCGGCGGAAGAGATGCTGGGAGCCAGGCTGGTCACCCGCCAGACGGGGCCGGAGGGCTTGCCGGTGAACTCTGTGCTGGTGGAGGAGGCGGTGGCGGTGCATAAAGAGTTCTATCTGGCCGTACTCATCGATACCTCTGCGCGCGCGCCGGTGATGATTGCCAGCGGGGCGGGGGGAATGGAAATCGAGGAGGTGGCCGCCGCCAGCCCGGAGAAGATAATGAGACAGTCCGTGGAGCTGGTCACCGGGCTTCTGCCTTTTCAGGCGCGCGCTCTGGCCTACGGCCTGGATATGGAGTCGAGCCTCGTTGCCTCCGCCGCGGCAATCATGCAGGGGATGTACCGGCTCTTTGCGGAGAAGGACTGTTCCCTGGTGGAAGTCAATCCCCTGGCGCTCGCCGCCGATGGCAGGTTGCTGGCACTGGACGCCAAGGTGAACTTCGATGATAACGCGCTTTCGCGCCATCCGGACATCGCGCAGTTGCGGGACAATTCGCAGGAGGACCCGCTGGAGGTGAAGGCGGCCGCTGCTGGCGTCAACTACGTCAGGCTGGATGGGAACGTGGGTTGTATGGTGAACGGCGCCGGTCTGGCGATGGCTACCATGGACCTCATCACGTGGGCGGGAGGCACTCCGGCCAACTTTCTGGATGTGGGCGGGGCGGCTACCGAGGAGAGCATAGCGCGCGCCCTGGAAATACTACTTGCCGACCATAAGGTGAGGACGGCCTGGGTCAACGTATTCGCCGGCATATTGCGCTGCGATATGGTGGCCCGGGCGGTCGTCCGGACGCTTGGAGAAAGAGAAGTTGAGGTCCCGTTCATCGTGCGGATGAAAGGCACCAACCTGGAGGAGGGTATGCGCTTGCTCGAGGATTCCGGACTGCCGGTGCTGTTCGAGCCCGACCTGGTAAAGGCGGCCTGGAAAGCGGTAGAGCTGGCGGCTGGTGAAAGGGCGTTGGGAAAGCAACCATGATTCTGGTAGATGAGAATGCCCGGGTACTGGTGCAGGGCATCACCGGCCGGGAGGCC
>CAZZAU010000220.1:0-2834 GCA_964652725.1 uncultured Dehalococcoidaceae bacterium
CTGGTGCCTCTCCGTATTCGTGGACAACGCCGGGGTCATCGACTTCGATGGTGAGTGGGCGCTGTGCTTCAAGGTGGAAACCCATAACCATCCCTCGGCGGTGGAGCCGTACGGCGGCGCCGCCACCGGCATCGGCGGGGTCATCCGTGACCCCCTGGGCACCGGGCTGGGCGCAAAGCCCATCGCCAACACCGATGTGTTCTGCTTCGGCCCTCCGGACTTGCCTTACGAGAAGCTGCCTCCCGGGGTGCTGCACCCCCGCCGCATTTTCAAGGGAGTACGGGCCGGAGTGGCCGACTACGCGAATCGCCTGGGCATACCTACTCTGAACGGCGCCGTACTGTTCGACGAGCGCTACGTGGCCAATCCCCTGGTCTACTGCGGCACGCTGGGGCTGCTGCCAAAGTCAATGGCCCGCCAGGGCAAGCAGCAGCCCGGCGACCTGGTGGTGCTGGTGGGGGGCCGGACCGGCCGGGACGGCGTCCACGGGGTGACCTTTGCCTCGGTGCAGCTCACCGGAGAGTCCACCGCCACCTCTTCCAGTTCGGTACAGATAGGCAACCCCATCGTGGAGAAAAAGATGATAGACGTCCTGCTCCAGGCCCGCGACCGCGGTCTTTACCGCCGCATAACGGATTGCGGCGGCGGGGGGCTTTCCTCGGCGGTGGGGGAGATGGCCGCCGAGACGGGGGTGGAAATACATCTGGAAAAAGTGCCTCTGAAATACGCCGGACTTTCCTATACTGAAATCTGGATTTCAGAGTCCCAGGAGAGAATGATACTGGCCGTCCCGCCGGAGCACCGGGATGAGCTGCTGCGTCTCTTCGCCGGGGAGGACGTGGAAGCCACCGTCATCGGCGAGTTCACCGGCGACCGCCGCCTGCGGCTCTTCTACGAGGGAAACCGGGTCTGCGACCTTGATATGGAGTTCCTCCACGAGGGTATTCCCCAGCTTATCAGGGAAGCGGTGTGGCAACCGCCGCAGCATCCGGAGCCGGACTTCCCCGAACCGCCTGATTTGACCGGGGCTCTGCTCAAAATCCTCGGCGCCTGGAATGTGTGCAGCAAGGAGTGGGTTGTCCGCCAGTACGACCACGAGGTACAAGGCACCAGCGTCCTGAAGCCTCTGGTGGGCCGAGACAATGACGGCCCCGGGGACGCCGCCATTATTCGTCCCGTTCCCGGCTCGGACAGGGGCGTCATCATCGCCTGCGGCATCAATCCCGGCTACTCGGATATAGACCCTTACCATATGGCGGCCTCGGCCATAGATGAGGCCCTGCGCCAGATAATCGCCGTGGGCGGAAACCTGAACCGGATAGCTCTGCTGGACAACTTCTGCTGGGGCAGCGCCAGCCGGCCGGAGATGCTGGGAGCGCTGGTGCGCGCCGCCGAGGCCTGCTATGACCTCGCCGTTGCCTACGGCACACCCTTCATTTCCGGCAAGGACAGCCTCAACAACGAGTTTGAATACGAGGGAAGGACCATCGCCATCCCACACACCCTGCTCATCTCTGCCATCGGGGTTATGGATGATGTGAGCCGGGCTTTAAGTATGGACTTCAAACAGGCCGGCGACCTGATTTATATGGTCGGCAGCACCTTCAACGAGCTGGGCGGCTCCGAATATTTCCGGACCCTGGGGTATACCGGCAATTCTGTTCCCGGGGTGGAACCGCAGCGGGCGCGAAAGCTGATGCAGCGGCTAAGCACCGCCACGCAGAAGGGGCTGGTCAGGGCCTGCCACGACTGCTCCGAGGGTGGCCTGGGCGTGGCCGCGGCCGAGATGGCCTTCGCCGGCGGGCTGGGGGCGGCGGTCCATTTGGACAAAGCACCTCTCGGCAAGGATATCGCGCGTGACGACTACCTCCTGTTCTCCGAATCCAACAGCCGCTTCCTGGTGGAGGTGGGACCGGAAGAGCGGGAGGAGTTCGAGCGGACAATGGAAGGCACCAGCTTGGCCGTCATAGGCGAGGTCAGGGATATCGGCAGGCTCGAGGTGTTCGGGCGTCAAGGCCGGAGAATAATCGATGCTGCCATCGATGAGCTCAAAGAGGCCTGGCAGAGGCCATTGCGATGGTAATGGTTAGAGCCCTCGTGCTGCGCGGCCCGGGCACCAACTGCGATGCGGAAACAGCCGTTGCCTTCCAGGAGGCTGGCGCCGGGGCGTCCCTGGTACACGTGAACCGGCTCATACGCCGGGAGGAGCGGCTCTCCGATTACCAGATACTGGCCATTCCCGGCGGCTTCACCTATGGCGATGACCTCGGCGCGGGCAAAGTGCTGGCCAACGAGCTCAGGTTGAAGCTGGGCGAGGACATCCTGCGCTTCATCGAGGGCGGAGGACTTATCCTGGGCATCTGCAACGGGTTTCAGGTGCTGGCCAGAGCCGGTCTCCTTCCTGACCCTCGTGATGGCGGGCGGCCGCGGATGACTCTGACCATCAATGATTCCGGCAAATTCGAGTGCCGCTGGGTACATCTACGGGTTGACCCGCAAAGCCCCTGCGTATTTACGCGGGGGCTGGACAGCCTGTACGTCCCGGTGGCGCACGGCGAGGGCAAGGTGGTGGCGGAGCCTGGCCTGCTGCCGGAGCTGAACGTGGTGGTGCGCTACGCCGATGCAACCGGGGATACCCGAGCCGGCTATCCCCACAATCCCAACGGTTCGGTGGACAACATCGCCGGTATTTGCGACGCCACGGGACGCATCTTCGCTCTGATGCCCCACCCGGAGCGCCACATAATGGGCATTCAGCACCCCGGATGGACAAGGCAGAGCATCAGGCGACGTGGCGACGGCTTTTCCGTGTTCCAGAACGCGGTCAAGTGGGC
>CAZZAU010000221.1:0-2812 GCA_964652725.1 uncultured Dehalococcoidaceae bacterium
AACCCCCGACCTCTGCGATGCGAACGCAGCGCTCTCCCTATTGAGCTATATCCCCTTGACGTTTAGATTATATCACATCGGCGGGCTGGCGTTAATCCCTCGCTTACCGCATGATCTTGCTGATGCGGTAGCGTATCTTGCCCGCCGGCGCCGTTACCTCCACCTCTTCTCCCTCCCCCTTGCCCAGAAGGCCCTTCCCCAGCGGCGAGGCGCTCGATATCTTTCCCCTGATGGGGTCCACCTCCCTCGGAGTAACGACCTGGTAGCGCAGTTCTTCGCCTGAGCTCAGCTCGCACAGGACGACGTCATCTCCAAGGCTCACCCGCGCCCCGGACCTCGGTTCCTCACCTACAATAGAGGCTGCCCTGAGCGTTGCCTCCAGTTCCTGGATCCGGCCTTCCAGATGGCCGCGCTGCTCCCGGGCCGCGGCCAGGGGAGCGTTTTCCCTGAAGTCCTTATCCGCCGCCGCCCGCCGTATCTCCTCAATAAGCTCCGGCCGCCTATTCTTCAGGCTGGCGAGTTCGGCCTCCAGCTCCGCATATCCCTGCCGGGTCAATGGCACGGTTTCCACCGGGCCCCGCCCACCCACGGGAGCGCTTGATTTTCCTCTTCTGACCTTCAGATGGACTCCCAGGTTGGTCTGGCTCCAGCCGGCCTTCCTGGCACAGGCAAGAAAAGCGCGTACCATCTCCAGCTTCCTGGCATAGTCCGTCCCGGATTGTGAGAGCCGCTCGGCGTAGTTGGCCACCTCCGGCGCGCTGAGTCCAGAAAGCAGCCTCTCCCGCCCGAACCAGCGCGCAAATCTGTGCAGTTCCGGCTGGCTTTCCTCCCTTGCCTCGGCCGAAAGGCCAGCCAGATAGCGTGCCGCCGCTTCGCCCAGTGTCAGCTTGCTGTTTTCCCGTTCCACCATAATGTCCAGCGGACGTTGTTTGTCAGTTCAAGGGAGAGAGCTTTGGCCGGGAACTTCGCCCTTTTGCAACCCGTTCTAAGCAGTCTCCAGCATCCATTATACATCCTTCTTTCCCCGGTGCATAAGTCTGAGCATGCCGATAAGGCCGCCTATCCCGGCACCGGTGATAAGGGGCATTATGGCCCGACTGTGCCAGTCGAAGGAAACCCCGTTTCTCTCCAGCATCTTCTCGGCAACGTGCTTCTTCGCCATTATGTCGAATAGGCCGTCTATCTGGCCATCGCTCAGGCGCTCGAACGCTCTTCTGACCCAGTAGCCTGTATTTAGCTCGCGTTGCAGCCGGCCTTTCCACTCTCGCTCATAGCGGGCGAATCGCGGTGCGGAAAAGTCATTATGGCACAGGGCCTGATGCAAGACGCCGGCGGTGATGTCCGCCCCCATCAACCCGTAGTAGATGCCTCCTCCTGTGGTAGGCTTTACCTGGCCGGCGGCGTCTCCCACCACCAGCAGGCGCTCCCCGGAGGTCCTGCGCAAAGGTCTGAGCGGAACAGCTCCGTATGCCGGGTCCGTTTCCACCGAAGTCGCCTTTCCCTCCGCGCTCAGGTAATCCAGCAATGCGTTCAAATAATGTCCCGGCCTGCGCCGGGACAACAGGCCTACTCTGGCCATTCCGGGGAGAGTCGGCACCAGCCAGCCGAAGAATCCCGGCGCCACCCGTTCCCCCAGATACACCTCAACTTCCTCCACCGTGGTCCTTATCTCCACCTGGGCCCCGGCCACGAAGTCGCCGGCAGTACCCATTCCCAACTTCTCCGTCAGCCCGGAACTGAACCCGCTGGCGATGACCGCCGCTCTCGCCTCGCAGCCGGGGGTGGCCCCGTTAGACACCTCTACCCGGACCTTGCCGTCTGCCACCTCTATTCCGGTTACTGCGCTGGCCAGTATGTACCGCGCGCCAGCTTGCCGTGCCCGTTCCGCCATCATGACGTCGAAAGCGGTACGGTCCAGTATAGCGGCCTGAGGTTCCTCCCGGCGGATTTTCAGCGAGCGCCCCGACGGCGAAAAGAGCCTGGCGCCGCTCGCCTCACGCATAATGACCCCGCGGTCAATGTCGAAAGCTCTTACACACTCCAGACCGATTATGCCCGTGCAGCAGGATTTACCCCCCACCGTCTCCTTCTTCTCCAGTACAGCTACTTCATAGCCCAGTCGGGCCAGCCTGGCGGCGACATGGCTTCCCACAGGTCCGGCTCCGACAACGATAACCTGGTACAAATTCACTCTTCCCGGAAAGACGGAGTGCGGCAATACCTGCCGCTATTCATCCGGCAGGGTTCCAGCCATATGACGTACTTTCTCTCTGAAATGCCTGAAACAGTAGATACCCAGTGGAATCGCGGTGATAAATGCGACGATAAGCAGGGAGTTAAAGCCGGTGATTCTAACTCCAAAGGCCAGATTCATGCTGAAGATGCTGAGGGTAACAGTGGCTATGGACAGGCCGAAGGAAAGCATCACCCTCTCCATTATGCTTATTTGCCGGAAGACTACCAGTGTCCAGGCAAAACCGGGCAGGAAGAAGAGAATGGCAAATGCCAGGCCGGCCCGCAGCAGAGGAACGCTATCCAGGACGGGCAGGGCGAACTCGAACAAGTGTCTGAACGGAGATAACCAGTCCATTCCTCTTACATTATTATTGCGCTTTACCGCCATAATAATCCAATCACGGCACTCAATTCAAGCGTGTCCCATAGCCGCGGGCACATTGCCCACCGCAGCCGGATTATGATATTATGATGATGGCGCGTTTCGGCGGGGTGTAGCGCAGCCTGGTAGCGCACCTGAATGGGGTTCAGGTGGTCGTCGGTTCAAATCCGACCACCCCGACCAGTGAAGCTAACA
>CAZZAU010000222.1:0-2771 GCA_964652725.1 uncultured Dehalococcoidaceae bacterium
AGGCGGCGGTGGCGGTAACATCGGGGCTGCTGGAAAAGCTGAACCGCGACGAGCTACAGGGGGTTATCGGTCACGAGATAGCGCACGTTAACAACCGCGATGTCCTGGTAATGTCTCTGGCCGGCGTTATGCTCGGCACAATAGTTATTCTCGCCTGGTATGCCACCCGGATGCTGTTTTTCAGCAGTATGACCGGCGGAAGGAGAAGCTCCCGCTCGGGCGGGGGGCAGGGGCAAATCATCATTCTGGTCATCGGGATTGTCCTGATGATTCTCGCACCCATCGCGGCGCAATTGCTCTACCTCGCCGTTTCCCGCAAACGGGAATATCTGGCGGATGCCTCGTCGGCACTGTATACCCGGTATCCGGAGGGGCTGGCCTCGGCGCTGGAGAAACTGGCGGCTTCAACGCAGCAGGTGAAGAGCGCCAACAAGGCGACCGCGCCGATGTATATTATCAACCCGTTTCGCGAAAAAGGGGTGGCGGCCCATGACCTTACCAGCACCCATCCGCCGATTTCCAAACGTATCCGTATCCTCAGGGCGATGGGTGGCGCTTCGCTGGCCGACTATGACCGGGCCTATCAGAGCGAAACGGGCAGCCGCGTCATTCCGGCTCCGGCCCTGGCAGGCGCCGGCACGCTTTCCCTGCGCCCGGCGGCATCCGGAGGGACAGCGGGAGAAATCGAAGACCGGGTAAAACGTACCCGCGAGACCTCCGACCTGATGTGGCGCCTGAGCAAGTACCGGACTATCTCGTGCCAGTGCGGCACCCGGTTGAGGGTCCCGCCGGGATTCAAAGAGCCTCACATCAAATGCCCGCATTGCGGTATGGTGCACCAGTTGCAGTAAGATGGACGGCAGCAGGGCTGATTATGGCATGCGGTGGTGGCCTTAACAAGTTCTTCACGTGGTAAGCCCTTCATGGCGTAGCAGTAACGAGCGGGGGCTGTACTGCCCCCGCGCTATTTGGCCTCGATGAGCTCTTCGAGGTCTTCTATGTCTTGGTTTCTCTTAAGGAGAAATCTGCGCAATCAGATTCCGAGCACGACCTTGTTGATATCCACGCCCACCCTCCACCACGTTATCCACGGGTAAATCCTGACCAGGAGTATGCCACGCAAAGCCTTTTCATCATCGAGGAAGTCGCCAACACCTTCGATTTCTCAGGCCTAGCGGGTCGTCAAGCTCGCCGATGTCCAGCAATTCGTCCAGGTCATCAATGCCGAGAATATCTTCAAGGCCGGGCTGTGAGGCAGACGCATAAACACGCGGAGCTGGAAAAGCAGCCGCCGGCGGCACAGGTGAAGAGGCCCGGACGCCTTTTAAGCGATTGATAGTTTGGGGTATGATATAGGTATGCGCAGCCTTATCAGGGGCCAAATCATTGAGGTCATCACGGCGATTTTGCCGCTGGTTCTGGTAGTTGTCATTCTTCAATTCGCCCTGGTTAAGATGCCGGTTCACCTGTTTCTCCAGTTCGTCATTGGGGCGGTGATGGTCATCGCCGGAATGGTTCTTTTCTTGCTTGGTGTTGAAATAGGCATTCTGCCCATGGGCAAGGCCCTCGGCGCCGAACTTCCCAGGCGCGGCTCTCTATCCCTGATTATCGGGATTGCTTTTCTCCTGGGCTTTGCGGCAACTGTCGCCGAGCCTGACGTCATCGTTCTCACCAACCAGGTCGATACGGTCTCCGGTGGAGCTATCGCCAGGAATGTCCTGGTCTACATCATCGCCCTTGGTGTCGCTTTCTTTGTCGTTATGGCGATGCTCCGTATCCTTCTGGGTTTTCCGATAGCATACCTGATGGCAGCCGGCTATACCATCATCATAATCCTGGCTCTTTTTACTCCTGCGGAATTTGTACCGGTCGCCTTCGATTCAGGAGGTGTCACCACCGGCCCGATGGCGGTGCCCATAATCCTGGCGCTGGGTCTGGGCTTCAGTTCGGTGCTGGCCGGGAAATCGGCCATGTCTGACGGCTTCGGGCTGATTGGGCTGGCATCAATCGGGCCGGTAATCGGCGTGATGGTAATGGGGATGGTGTTGCGTTGAACGAGGTAATGGTCTGGGACGGGTTCGGTCAAACCTTTCTCGGTATCATCAAAGCTTTGTCGCCACTGCTGGTGCTGTTCATTATATTCCAGTTCCTTGTATTGAAGCTGCCGAGAAGCTATGTATTCAATCTTCTCAAGGGATCCCTGCTGGCACTGGTAGGGTTAGCACTGTTTCTCCAGGGGGTGAAAATCGGGTTTTTCCCGACCGGCCAGGCAATAGGCGAGATATTAGGTTCTATCAGGATTCAATGGCTTTTAATACCATTTGGTTTCATGATGGGCTTTCTGGCTACCTGGGGAGAGCCTGCGGTACGTATTCTTGGCGAACAGGTTGAGGAGGCTTCAGTCGGTTCCATACGCAAGAGTATAGTGCTCTATATCATATCAGGTGGAGTTGCCCTGTTTATAGCCATCGGGATGGCAAAAATTATCTACGGGGTTCCGCTGCTCTGGATAATTATCCCCGGTTACCTGCTGGCAATAGGGATGCTGTGGTTTAGCGACAAGAGTGTTATCGCCATCGCCTTTGATGCCGGCGGTGTGGCTACCGGTCCGATGGCGGTTACCTTCGTGATGGCGATAGCCGTCGGCATCGCTTCCAGCATCCAGGGGCGTGACCCCATCATCGATGGTTTTGGATTGGTGGCATTAATAGCCCTGGCGCCTATCTTGACTATCTTGACGCTTGGGCTGATACTCAGGATGAAAACACGCA
>CAZZAU010000223.1:0-444 GCA_964652725.1 uncultured Dehalococcoidaceae bacterium
GGCAGTTGCGGAAAACGAGCTCCCCGGTGCAGGAAGCGCGGATGCCCATCTTCTTCTCCTTCTTGCCGAAGGAGAAGCCGGCAGCGCCCTTCTCCACGATTATGGTGCTGGCGCCCCGCGGCCCTTTGGTCCTATCGGTAAGCGCAATCACGGCGTAGATGTCCGCTTCCGGGGCGTTGGTGATGAACTGCTTGGTGCCGTTGAGCAGGTAGCCGCCTTCAACTTTATCCGCAGTAGTCTTTATGGCGCTGACATCGCTGCCGGCGGTGGCTTCGGTAATGGCGAAGGCGGCCAGCTTTCTCCCCGCGGCGATATCGGGCAGGTATCTGCGTTTCTGCTCCTCGCTGCCATATTCGATGAGGGTATAGCAGCCCAGCGCGTTGACCGCGTAGGTGGTGGCCACGCCGGCACATATCCGGCTCAGCTCCTCCACCACCAGACACA
>CAZZAU010000223.1:481-2768 GCA_964652725.1 uncultured Dehalococcoidaceae bacterium
CCCCCGCCCAGCCCCTCGTAGTCCTCCGGGATGAAGACCCGGAACATATCGGCGTCGGCCAGGTCTTTCATGATGGCCCGGGGAAACTCCTCCTTCTCATCCAGCTCCGTCCGCACCGGCAGCACCCTCTCCCCGGCGATTTTCCGGGCCAAATCTTTGATGGTCTTCTGCTCTTCGGACAAAAAATGCTCCAAGCAAGCGCTCCGTCACTAAGAATTTCCTTCCGGCTCCGGCGAAGGATAGGTCGGCGAATTAACTTAAA
This sequence comes from uncultured Dehalococcoidaceae bacterium, assembly GCA_964652725.1. Lineage (GTDB taxonomy): Bacteria > Chloroflexota > Dehalococcoidia > Dehalococcoidales > RBG-16-60-22 > CAZZAU01. The sequence goes on from CAZZAU010000223.1 coordinate 744, forward strand.
TTATAGGCAGTGGCCATTGCCCGCGTCAAGCGCCCGCAGGAGCTCGGTAAAGTACACTCTTGTCGTAGAGTGCCTAAGAGAATATACTTGCTTCCAAAGCGAGTGAGGTTTAACAATGTTTAGGCCAATATTAGCTTGCTTTGGAAGTGAGATTATTCCATAATGCAGACAATATTCGGTTTTACCGATGATTTCGTGGATACCTTATTTATTTTGGGGATAGCGATATTGTATTAAACATAGGGATAATAATACCTAAGTTTGGTAAATATGGCGAGTACGGAGGAATCAATGACCATAGTGAAATGTGGTAAATGCGGGCTAATCCTTGATGAACCATCTGACAGTCAGCCTGAAAAACGTAAGCATTGTCCTTCATGTAGTTCTACTAACAGGGCATTTGAAGTTTCGTTTCACTCAAAAGTGGACGTTTCTGCTAGTGTAGGGATGAAGGCAAGACACTCAGGCCAAAAAAGCCATTTATTGAACAATTTTCGGGTGCTGAATTGTGGCGCAAATTTAAGAAGCTTGTTCACAAAGAAAGAACCATAGACCGTGATAACAACTTGTACGAAGAACTAGTCAAAGATAAAGAGCCTGGTGAAATTATACATTATTGCAAAGAACCACTTTCAGAACATGGAAGCGCAAAACGCAAAAAGAATGAGAGTGCCTAAGATAATGGGAAGATTGTACTTTACCCCCTCGGAACTTACTTGACAGAAAACGATGCGGACGGGTATACTACCGGATGTCTGCGGAGATAGCTGAGCAAAGGGGGTGAGACCGGTGGCGGCCAAAGCGTTCGTGCTAATCGAGACTGAAGTGGGCAAGACCAAGGACGTGGTATCGTCTCTGGACAAGCTGAAGGGCGTCCTGTCTGTTGACACCGTGACCGGCCCCTATGACATCATCGCGGTTCTGCAGGGTGATAGCCTGAACGATATCGGGGAGCTGGTCACCGGCAAAATCCACCCCATTTCCGGCATATCCCGCACCGTCACCTGCCTGGCGATATAGCCCGGTCTGCCAGCGCCCGCAGCACCTCGTCAACCGTGCGCTCGTCCGTGGAAGCACCGGCGGTAACCCCGATGCGCTCTTTCCCCACCAACCAGGATGGCCGTATGTCCGCCGCGGTCTGCACCAGATGAGTTTCCGTAATGGCGCCGCAGAGTTCGGCCAGCCGGTTGGTATTGGCGCTGTGATGCCCCCCCACCACCAGCATCAGGTCGACCTGCCGCGCCAGCCTCAGAGCCGCCGCCTGCCTCTCCCTGATATCGTGGCAGATGGTGTCTATAATGCGGAACTCGGAATCCCGGGCAAAGCCTGCGCCTAGCACCTTCTTGGCAAATTCGGTAAACCGGTCCGGCACCTGGGTGGTCTGGGACAGGATGCCGATGCGGCGCGGAATCTTCTCAAGACAGGAGAGAAAACCTTCGTCGATGGCTGCGATGCCCCTTCCCCTGGTCCACCCCAGTATTCCCTTCACCTCCGGATGTTCGGCATCACCGTAGATAACCACCAGGAAACCCGCCTCCGCCAGTCTCCGCGCGGCTACCTGGGCGCGGTGCACGAAGGGACAGGTGGTGCTGACAACTTCCAGATGGCGGTCTTTGATTTTGCCCTCTATCTCGGGGCTTATGCCGTGCGAGCTGGTGACCACGGTATCGCCGCGGACGCTGTCCACATCCCGGACCACCTTAACCCCCAGCCCGGCCAGCCGCTCCAGGACCTGCTCGTTGTGGACCACCGCCCCCAACGTCTCCACTCCGCCCCGCTCGCGGGCCACTTTCTCCAGAATATCGATGGCCCGCCTCACGCCGAAGCAGAACCCTGTTTTATCCGCCTGCTGTATGCGCAGGCTTTCCGGTTTCTCCGTTGCCATAGTCTCCTCTGTACTCCTCGGGAAGAAGTGCGGCGATGCGCTCCATAATCTCGTGGGTGCACCGGGTCAGCTCGGCGCGGGTAACTTTGCCGTTCGCCGGAGGCAGCATAAACGGACGCCCGATGTGCACCGTTATCCGC
>CAZZAU010000224.1:0-2751 GCA_964652725.1 uncultured Dehalococcoidaceae bacterium
AAGGCCGTTAGCTACTCCGTGGGACACATGAAATTGCGAGCCAAGCACATGGGCAAGAGCATGAACGCCAGCAGTAGTAGTGTTGCCGAAAGCTATCCCGGCTAAGAGCGCCCCCTCAGACACACGGTTACGTGCCTCCCTATCAGAGCCGTTTTTAACAGCGGTCCTCAGATTCCCCGCAATAATCCGTATCGCCTCAAGAGCTATCCCATCGCTAAAGCTGTTAGCCATGGTGCCGGTATAGCACTCGATGGCGTGTACCAGGGCGTCCATGCCGCTGGCGGCGGTTACCGGGGGCGGGCATCCGTAGGTCAGGGCGGGATCCACCAGCGCCAGCCGGGCCAGCAGGTACGGACTTACTACGCCTGTCTTTAATTCCCGTTCCGGGTCGCCGAAGACGGCGATGTTGGTCACCTCGCTGCCGGTGCCGGCGGTGGTAGGTAGAGCAAAGACGGGCAGACCGGGGGCGGGGACTTTGCTTACCCCGGCGTAGTCCTCCCCCCGCCCGCCGTGGGCCAGGAGTATGGAGAGGCCTTTAGCCGTATCAATGCTGGAACCTCCCCCCACACCCACCAGCAGGTCATACCCCTTGCCGCGCATTTCCCCGGCAACGGCGTTGAGACCGGCGAACGTCGGCTCCGGCTCGGCATTAGAGAACAGGTCTGCCGTGGTCCCGGCTTCGTGCAGCTTTTCCTTTACCCGGTCGGCCAGTCCGGCCGCGGCGACGCCGGGGTCGGTGACGAGAAGCACTTTGCGCGCGCCCGTCTCCCGGACCTCTTTGGGGAGGTCCTCCAGGCAGCCGGCGCCGAAGCGTACTTTGGCCGGCAGCATAATCTGGTACGAATCCACCATGCGGCGCTCCTCTCTGCGGCAGTCTCGCGGGCAGGTCAGCCATATCGTACCATCACTGACCCATTGTGTCCAACTGACAGGACGACCCGGCACGGGATGAAGGCGTGTGCCGTGAACGGCTCCAATCTTCTTGACAAAAATCCCGCCGCTGCCTAAAGTGTGTTAGGCCAGTTTCTTGACCGATTAAGTTCCTGGAGGAGTCAGATGAAGGAACAGTTCGACCTCACCGGCAAGGTGGCGATAATCACCGGCGGCAACGGCGGCCTGGGGAAGGGGATGGCGCGGGGTCTGGCGGCGGCGGGGGCGGACATCGCCGTCGCCGCGCGCAATGAAACCAAGACTGCGGAAGCGGTGGCGGAAATCCAACGGGAGTTCGGTACCAGGGTGATGGGGGTGAAGGTGGACGTACGGGAGGAAACGCAGGTGCGGGAGATGGCCCGTGAGGTGGCGGACAGGCTTGGGCGCATTGATATCCTGGTCAACAACGCCGGCACCAATATCCGCAAGATGCCGCAGGAGTACTCCGTGGCCGAGTGGGAGGAGGTCATCAATATCAATCTGCGCAGCGCTCTGCTGTGCTCCCAGGCGGTGTACCCGGCGATGAAAGCCGCAGGCGGCGGCAAAATCATCAACATCGGCTCGATGACGTCCATCTTCGGCGGCGCCAAGCTGACGCTGTACGCCACCAGCAAGGGAGGCATGGTGCAGATGAGCCGTTGCCTTGCGGTGGCCTGGGCTCCGGACAATATCCAGGTCAACGCCATACTGCCCGGCTTCTTGAATACTGACCTCACCAGGCGGGCCCGCATAGATATGCCGGGAATGGAGGAGCGGGTGGTGAGCCGGACGCCGGCAGGACGGTGGGGAGAGCCTGACGACCTGGCCGGGGCGGTGGTTTTCCTGGCCAGCCGCGCCTCCGACTTCGTTACCGGTGTGGCATTGCCCGTGGACGGAGGCTTCTCCGTCATGATTTGAGGGCCGGCAGTCCTCTTGACTGGCAAACAACAGCCGGAAAGAAAGGAAAGAATCGCTATGAACTCGGAAGACCTGTGCTATACCCCTGCCGTGGAGTTGAAGGACATGCTGCGGCGCAAGCAGCTCTCGCCGGTAGAGCTGGTGACTGCATTCCTGGAGCGCATCGAGCAGGTGAACCCTGAAATCAATGCCTACTGCACGCTTGTGCCGGAGACGGCGCTCAAGGCGGCGAGAGAGGCGGAAACTACCATTGCCAGGGGTGGAGAGGTGGGTTCCCTTGCCGGGCTGCCGGTGACCATCAAGGACGTTACCCAGACCGCCGGCATCAGGACTACCTTCGGCTCCAAGCTGTACGAGAACTACGTTCCGGAAACGGATGATGTACTGGTGGAGCGGGTGAGGAAGGCGGGGGGCATCATTATGGGCAAGACCAACACCCCGGAGTTCGCCGCCGGCGCTTCCACGTTCAACCAGGTGTTCGGCATTACCAGAAACCCCTGGAACAGGGGATACACCGTGGGTGGCTCCAGCGGTGGGGCGGCGGCAGCGGCGGCGGCCGGCATCGGGCCACTGGCTCAGGGGAGCGACCTCGGTGGCTCGCTGCGCATTCCGGCCAGCTTCTGCGGGGTGGTGGGGCTGCGCCCCTCGCCGGGCCGTGTGCCCACCTACCCCAGCGAGCTTAACTGGGATGACCTGGTGGTGGACGGCCCTATTGCCCGCAACGTGGCCGATGTGGCCCTGCTGCTGGAGGCCATATCCGGTCCGGACGGGAGGTGCCCCATCTCTCTGCCCGAATATCAGCCCGGCTTCCTCCAGGCGGCGTTGAATCCACAGGCGAAGAGCTTTCGCTTCGCCTGGAGCGACAATCTGAATCTGGTGCCGGTGGACCCGGAGGTGCTGAGCGAAGCGCGGAAGGCCATCGAG
>CAZZAU010000225.1:0-2743 GCA_964652725.1 uncultured Dehalococcoidaceae bacterium
CGAGGCGACTTCCATAGGCAATATACTGGTGCAAGCGCTGGCTCTGGGCAGACTCGGCTCCCTTGACGAGCTGAGGGAAATAGTGCGCAATTCATTCGAAGTGGTCCGCTTCGAGCCCCGGCCTGACTCCCGCTGGGACGCGGCATACCACAAACTGGCGCAACTAAGAAGAGAGTAGCAGCCGGCGCTCCGGAAAGCTGCCCGCACCGGACTGACCCGCCCCTCAGCCGCTTCCCGGGACCGGGACCGCCTCCAGCAGCCGGGCGATGCTTGCCCGCGCGCCGCCTTCCCGGGAATGGTTTGACGATGTCACGATAATGGGGTGGGCGAGAACCGCTTCCGCCAGACCTTGACATCATCGGGCAAAACAAAATCACGCCCGTGCAGGAGGGCGCGCGCCTGAGCGGTACCAAACAGGGCCAGCGAGCCGCGCGGCGAAGCCCCGAGATATATCGAAGGATGCTCGCGTGTGGCCCCCACCAGGCGGGCTACGTACTGCTTGACCAGGTCATCCATATAGACGCTCCTCACCGCCTCCTGGAGCTAATCTGACAGAAGTTCCGGCGCATTGTCCGGAATCGCCACCGCCCCGGACCTGACACCGGTTCTCTTCATCAAGTCCGATATCCACACGTTACGGAACTCGCTGACAGCGCCGCAGCGCCTGCATCTGCCCCAGCTGGTCTGACCCTGTGCGGGGTCAATCATCCAGTGATGGACGCATTTCTGCTCGCTGCTCGGCTTTGACAACGTCATTCCCCATTTCCGGGCACCGAATTCCCGGTGACGCCGCAGGACAGGGGCCTGCGAAGGCGGCATAGGGGTGTCATCACGCGGTGGCGGGAACGCGCTCCAGGGCGCGCTGCGGGCGGGCGCCCGCGACCATGTTGGCATCGGTTATGATGTTGTACGCGCTGAGCAGCCTGCAGCTCCCGGGGCACGGCTTCAGCCGGTTGCATTCAAAAAGCTCGACTTCCCTTCTGGACACGCCGGCCATGCTGGCCACATCTGTCAGGTTCAGGCCCTGCAGAACGCGTTGAATCTTCGCCACCATTCCCAGCGACATATCGTCGAAGGAGATTGTCTCGGACAGCTCTGCGCCAATCATTTCGTTCATTCCTCACTCCCGGAGTCCGTGCCTCCCATCCCCGCAGGCCTCCTCCGGACTGCCTGCATTATACACTCCGGGGCGCCCGGCACCGCAATATTACTTTGGTGGGAATCAGCACGGTACTTAAGTCCACCGCGCTTTCCGGTGAGGTGCCGGTGAGCGATGGCCGGCGCTCTATTTGCCCAGCTTTTCCTGCGCCTGTCTGATGGCCTCTTCGGCGCCTTTCATCGCGGCGTATGCCAGGTACTTCCTGAAGTCTATGAACTGGCCCACTCCCTTTATCACGGCGTCCGGGACCTTTGAGTCTTTGAGAACAAATGCATGAAGCTCCTCGCCCAGTTTCTGTCCCACTTCATTTTGCGAAACGGCCTCTCCAAGCGTTGCCGCCGTTTCTTTCAGGCGGTCATGGTCTTTCTGTAACTGCGCCAGGGCATCGGTTAAAGCTGCCTTCTCTGTCTCCAGTCCCGTTATCCTCGCCTCTGTTTCAGCGAGGCGGGAGCCCAGTTTTCCCGTTTCTTCCGCGTGCTCTTTCTTGAGCGCCGCCAGCTGCGATTGGTAGTTTTCTCTTTCCTGTTCTCTCTCCCGGTTCAGGGTCTTTATCTGCTCTCTCAGGTTGTCTATATCCGCCAGGCTCTCGGCCAGCGCTTTGTAGTCGATCTTGGAAGCCTTGAGGTCTTCTCCCAGGGTTGAGGTCAGCTTCTCCATAAACTCCTTGGAATCGGTTCTGATCTGCCTGTACTCTTCCCCCAGCATGCCCACCACTCTCCCCATAAGCTCGTCATACCTGGTATTCGCCCGGTTGCGCTCCTCTTCCAGGGACATTATGTAAGACCTCAAGTCTCCCACCTTCCCACCGTACTGCTTGTTGAGGAGGACGTACACGGCATAAGCCACCCGCTTGGCGACCGATTCCCCGTAGCCCCTGATATCGCTTCCCCGTGGACCGAACACCTTGTTGATGAGCTTCATCTCTTGCTGAAGGTGTTTGTCGTAGTCCTTGAGCCCAGCATCCACCACCGGGTCCAGTCCCGCGCTGTTGTACAGTTGCTCGGCCAACTGCTCATCTTCCATGCTCATTTCTTCTACCGGCACCAGGCTCGTGGACTTTTCTTTTTCTTCTTCCATTTCCTTCGCCTCCTTGCGCCTGTTTTCCCGTAACGGACAATTCATACCGTATTCTATACCTTTTAGCAGGGTTTCTCCTAGGGGAGGGGCCGCCGGGTGGAGAAAATTCGCTCTAACCCGGCGTCCGGGCTTGCTTGCGGGTAATTTCGGAAATTCACCGCGCCTTCCCGGCACTTAACAGGATTTTAGCATTTGCCTGTTACAATTAACTTAAGAAATCTGGACAGAAAGGAGGCGAGAAGACAATGTGGCGAAAAAAGAAGCTGGTGATTGCCGCGGTGCTGGCAACGGTGTTGCTGGCCGGGAGCATCGGCGGGGTGGCCTTCGCCATCGACGATGAGGAAGGCGATACGCCCGGTGCGCTGCTGGACCGGGTGGCCGAAATCCTGGTCGCTGAAGGCGTTGATGTCACCCCGGCGCAGCTCGAAGATGCCTTCGCCCAGGCCCGCAACGAGATGGGACAGGCCGCCCTAGAAAGCCGTCTTAACCAGATGGTGGAAGAGGGCG
>CAZZAU010000226.1:0-2736 GCA_964652725.1 uncultured Dehalococcoidaceae bacterium
AGGATTATGCCCTGACCGTTATAATATTATAATGTTTCAGGAGAATGGCTATGAGCGATGATGTATTGAATGAGGCCTATGGCATCGTGCAGTGCAAGGAATGTCCGTGGTACAAGTCCTGTGTCATGCCCATGCGCTTTACTGAGGAAGACATCCGGCGTCAGATGGAGTCCACGCCCGGGCTGGGTTTTGCTTCCCCGCCCGACCTCGGGATGCAGAACCTGCTTTCCAGCATGGTCAGCGCCGCCCAGAACTCCTTGCTGGAAAGCTGTCCGGTGTTTATCGCCAGGCTGCGTTCCAGTCCCCGTCTGGCGCAACGTATCAAGGAAATGATGCAGAAGTGGGCGGATGAAGAAGAATAGACAGAATCTGCCGCCGAGACTATAGCAGGAAACAGGGAGGGAGACAAATGCTGCCACCGCTGATTTCGGTCCGGGGAAAACCTCTGGAATGCGGGCTTCAGTACGGCTCGCAGGCCGCCGGGTTGATACGCAGTAATCTGGACGCGTACTTCTCCCTGTGGGAAGACATCTGGGGAGGTAACCGCACCGCTATTTTGCAGAGGTGCCGGGACCTAGCGCCCGTCATCGAGAGGTACAGTCCGGATATCCGGGCAGAGCTGGAGGGAATCGCCAGGGGTGCCGGCCTGTCCGTGGAGGAGATAATAGCCCTCAATGCCCGGTACGAGGTGAACTTCTCTCTGGGTCTTGCTCCCCTGTGTGCGGTGGACGGGTGTACTTCAGTGGCGGCGGTGCCGCCGGCTACGGAAGACGGCCACACCATCATCGGGCAGAACTGGGACTGGCTCCCCCGGTTTCAGGATTTTAACGTAATACTCGAGGTCGAGCAGGAGGGGAAGCCCGGGATAATCACCCAGCCGGAAGCGGGGGTCCTGGCGCACCGGGGCATGAACTCGGCGGGGTTGGGGGCCTGTTTCAACGGCATGGCGTCCAGCCGGGACACCTTCGGCGATACAGTCCCTTTTCTTCTCATTATGCGCGGTATTCTCGGCGCTGCCAGCTACAGCGAGGCATTGAAAGCGGTCCTTTCCGCCCAGACCACCCTTTCAGGCAATTTCCTCATCGCACACCGGGACGGGGAGGCCATTGACCTGGAGGTTTCCCCGGACGGGGTGAGATACATCTATCCCGACAATGGTATCCTGACCCACAGCAATCACTTCATCGTCACAGGCGGTGACTTCAGTGATATGCTCAAACCCCTGTATCCGGATACGCTGTTCCGTCCCCGGCGCGCCGCGCAGGTGCTTGCGGCAGAGAACGGCCGTATTGGCATTGAGACCTTTCAGCGGGCTTTTCGTGACCATTTCAGCTATCCCAGTTCCATCTGCCGTCACAAGGATGACCGCGCCGAGGGCATTCTGGAGTGGGTGACCCTGTACTCAACGGTTATGGACCTGAATGAGAAAGCGCTCTACACGGCCAAAGGCTGTCCCTGCCAGAGCGAGTATGCCAGGGTTGACGGCAGCAGGTCTGGCTGACGGCGGCGCTGAGGGCGAGTCCGGGTGCTGTCCTCGGTCTCCCAGCGCCCGGAGACGCGCACCCCGTATTGCGGCGGAAGCCCAGCCAGGCGACGTCAAACCCTTCACACAAACTTGACAATATAATGACGGGTATATATAATAACTTCAGAATATCCCCCCTTAATGCCTGACGTGTCGGACTATTTCTTGTACAAGGAACGGAGAACATCCCCGCAGATTTGACATCAGCCTTTGCCAGGGTCCAACCTCAGGTCAAGAACAGCCGGGCAGATCCAGGTAATTCGTGACAGTACATATTTAAGTTCTGTATGCCAAAATACATCTTTGTTACGGGCGGAGTGGTAAGTTCAGTCGGCAAGGGAATAGCTGTCGCTTCCATGGGCACCATCCTGAAAAGCCGGGGGCTCAGCGTCACCGCCCAGAAACTTGACCCCTACCTTAACGTGGACCCCGGTACCATGTCGCCGTACCAGCACGGGGAGGTTTTTGTTACCCAGGACGGCGCCGAGACGGACCTGGACCTGGGAAACTATGAGCGTTTCATAGATGTGGATGTGACTGCTGATTCCAACGTCACCTCCGGGCAGATCTACAGCGCCGTGATATCGCGGGAGCGGCGGGGCGATTTTCTGGGCGGCACCATCCAGGTGGTGCCGCACGTTACCTCTGAGATAAAGGCCCGTTTCAAGCGGCTCGCGGAGAAGACCGGGGCGGACGTCGTCCTAATCGAGGTGGGGGGCACAGTGGGAGACATTGAAGGCCAGCCATTTCTGGAGGCCATCCGCCAGATGAGAAACGACGTGGGGAGGGACAACATTCTCTGTGTTCATGTCACGCTCTTGCCCTACCTTAATTCCACCAGGGAACTGAAAACCAAGCCTACCCAGCACAGCGTGAACGAACTGCGGCGCATCGGTATCCAGCCTGATATCATTATCTGCCGTGCCGACCTTCCCATTCCGGAAAGCATCCGGGACAAGATTTCGGTTTTCTGTGATGTCCAGCGCGAGGCAGTCATTCCTCTGCCTACCGTATCCACCATCTACGAAATACCCCTGTTCCTGGAAGAATCCGGCCTGGGGCGGATAATCGTGGACAAGCTGGGACTCGACGACGGGAAGGCTGAGCTTGGAGAATGGCAACAGCTGGTGCGCCGTTTCAAAACGGAGCGTGAGCCGGTGAACATCGCTCTGGTGGGCAAATATGTGGAGTTGACCGACGCCTATTTCTCG
>CAZZAU010000227.1:0-2723 GCA_964652725.1 uncultured Dehalococcoidaceae bacterium
TTGATGATGCTCATACACTGCGGCGTCCAGGGCGCCATCGTGGACGCCTTTGACACCGATTTGCTGAAGATTGCCCGCGGGCAGCGTCCGGAACTGGTGGACCTGGTGCACCGGATGAGGGACGGCGAGAGGCCTGACCTGTCCTCCCTCTCAGAAGAGGAGGCAAAGTACGCCAAAACGGTGCGTGTGCTCATCGGGGAATCGCTCTATTCCCACTCCTGGCTGGAAATCTAGGCCAGGCCGAGCAACGACAGGGAACGTTATGGGACGGCCAAACACGGGGAAACAAGGAAAGCAAAGGATTGACGGATAATTTCAAAGGCAGAGTCTCAGCACCGCCGCTGAAGCAGAATGACGGCTACGGCTACCAGCTGGCATACCAGTTGGCGGTGAAAAAGCTGGCAGAAATCGAAGATATCGAGCAGCAGTGCCGCCACTGCGGCGTACGTTTTCTGAAAGCAGAGAAAAAAATATCCCTTGATTACCTGCACCGGACGTATCTCATCAGATATCCGGAAGCTGAGATAACCCTTCTTGATTCGGAGGAATGCGTTAGCCTAGTGGACAGGATACTCCTCCTGCACTACGTGACCCGGGCCAGGGGCACGCCCCTCTCCGGACAGCTCATCTCTTTCAAAGAGCTTCCCGAGGGTACCAACTACTTCCCCACCTTCTACAAGCGGGCGGTAAGGCCGCTGGCAATCTACTTCGGTGGCGGTCCGGAGAAGCTGCTGGAGACGGGCAGTCTTTTGGGCGGCCGCGGGGCCGGGTACGGCGACATCTCGGTAACCATTGACGCGCTCAGCCGCGTGCCGCTAACCCTGGTGCTGTGGCGCGGAGATGCGGAGTTCCCCGCCGAAGCCAGTATTATGTTCGACCGCACCATTACCGACTACCTTCCCACCGAAGACATCATCTATCTCTGCCAGAGTGCCAGCTGGCGGTTGGTCAAACTGCTCAAGGCCGGAGGTGATACCACCGACCGACACTGAAACCGAGCAGGCGGCATTCGGGACGACCTCGTTTCTGTACCCGAACAGCCCACAACCCGACCCGAAGAATCCTGCCTGCTGCCAGGCACCTGCTACAATAACAAAAAAAACAGAAGAAGAGAAATGAAACGCGAGATGGACAAGATCAGATTAACCATCAACGGACGCCGGGTCGAAGCCCCCGAGGGTATGACTGTTCTGGAAGCAGCCCGCCAGGCGGGAATCTACATCCCCACTCTCTGCTACTACCCCACGCTGACCCCGGATGCCACCTGCCGCCTTTGCCTGGTGGAAATCGAGGGCAAGGACCTGGCAACCGCCTGCAATACCGCTGTCGCCGAGGGGATGGTGGTGCGCACGGATACCCTCCGCGTTCAGACGGAGCGCAAGGAAGCGCTGAAGAATAACGTCCTCGCCCACCACCCCTGCGAGTGCCTGGTTTGCGAGCGCCGGCACCGCTGCCAGCCCTATGATATCTGCCTGCGCAACGTGGCCGTGAGCCACCGCTGCGTGCTCTGTCCCTACAACGAGCAGTGCGAGCTACAGCAGGTGGTGGACTACATCGGCATCGAGGGAGAGGAGCTTACCTGGCACTACCGCGGCCTGCCGGTTGACCGGGAAAATCCGCTCTACGAGCGAGACTACAACCTCTGCATAAGCTGCGGGCGCTGCGTTGCCGCCTGCAAGGAGATACGCGGCATTGAAGCCATCAAGATGGTGGACCATAACGGTGACCGCTGGCCCGAACCCGCGGACGGCAAATCGCTGCTCACCTCGGAATGCAAGTACTGTTGCGCCTGCGTTGAGGCCTGCCCCACCGGGGCGCTCATCGACAAGGTTCTCAAGTACGAGCCATTCCTGGACCGTCAGGTGGCCACCAATCCCTGCAGCTATGCCTGCCCCGCCCACATCGATGTCCCCCGCTACGTCCGCCTCTGCGGCGAGGGCAAGTACGCCGAGGCGCTGGCCGTGGTCAGGGAGAAGGTGCCCTTCCCCGCCGCCCTGGGGCGGGTATGCATCCATCCCTGCGAGCAGGCCTGCCGGCGTGAAGCCCTCAACGAACCCATCGCCATCAAGTTTCTCAAGTGGGCTGCCGCAGACCATGATGACCTTAAATGGAAAGAACGGAGCAAGAAGTCACCCGCCACCGGCAAGAAGGTAGCCATCATTGGCGCTGGTCCGGCCGGGCTCACCGCCGCCTACTACCTGGCCAAGCAGGGCCACGCCCTTACCGTCTTTGAGGCGCTTCCGGTGGCCGGCGGCATGATGCGCGTGGGTATACCGGACTACCGCCTGCCTCCGGACACCCTTGATGAAGAGATAGATGTCATCAGGGAAGCCGGGGTGGATATCAAGCTGAACACCAAGATTGAGTCCATCGATGCTCTCTTCAAGCAGGGCTTTGATGCCGTGTTCGCCGCACCCGGAGCGCACCGCGGCATGAAGATGGGAGTTGACGGCGAGGACAGCCCCGGCGTGTACGATGGAGCCACCTTTCTCCGGGAGATAAACCTGGGCCGCCGGATAGAAGTAGGCGACCGCGTGGCGGTTATCGGGGGAGGCAACGTGGCCATAGATGCGGCCCGCACTTCCCTCCGCCTGGGCGCCAGGAAAGTGACCATCGTCTACCGCCGCACCCGCGCCGAGATGCCGGCCAGCCCGGAAGAGGTGGAGGCCGCCCTCCACGAGGGCATCGAGATAGAGTTCCTGGCTGCACCTGCGGCCATCAGG
>CAZZAU010000228.1:0-2718 GCA_964652725.1 uncultured Dehalococcoidaceae bacterium
GTTGATATTGACCACGTAGGTGCCGGTCTCCCGGCACACTGCAGCCAGCGCCGTCTCATCCATCCCGATGACCGCCGCCATACCACCCGGCCGCAACATGCCGGCCTGGTGCATCAGCCGTCCTCTCTCCCGGGCCAGATAGACCGCAGTCTCAAAGTCAACTACTCCGGCCGCGGCCAGCGCGGTGTACTCGCCCAGGCTGTGCCCGGCCAGGAAATCCGGCGCGGGGAGGGCAGGGTGAGCGGCACGGAACGCCTGAAGACAGGCATAGCTGACGGTGAGTATCGCCGGCTGGGCATTGACGGTCTGGCGCAGCTCCTCCTCCGGCCCTTCGAAGCAGAGCCGGGAAAGCGCAAACCCCGTGACCTTATCGGCGCGGTCGAAGATGTCCCTGACGGGGGCAAACGCCTCGTACAGGTCAAGGCCCATACCCACCTGCTGGGCGCCCTGCCCGGGGAACACGTAGGCTATTTTGCCCCCTTCAGTCATGGCCTGTCCGGAGAGGATGGTGTCCGGCCATCAGGAGCCGGCCGGACCTGAGACTTCTATTACTTCCCGCCCGGCATAGGTGCCGCAGGTGGGACAGGCATGGTGCGGCAGCTTGGGGCTGTGGCACTGCGGACAATCGGCCAGCTGCGGCGCATCAAGGCCGTGATGGCTGCGCCGCCTGTCGCGGCGGCCTTTTGACGTCTTTCGCTTGGGTAGAGCCATAGTATATACGTTCCTTTCCTGTTCTTCCGGTTCTAAAGCAGCTTCTTGAGCGCCGCCCAGCGCGGGTCCACCGTGCGTTCCGGGCAACCGCACGCTTCTTCGTTCAGGTTCTGGCCGCACTGAGCACATATTCCCGCGCAGTTCGGGCGGCAAAGCGGCTTCATCGGAATGGCCAGCAGGGCATGCTGGCGCACCGCCTCCGTCAGGTCGATGACATGGTGTTCATCAATGGTGAACAGCGTGGGCTCCTCCGGGCCGGGGAGGGGCATGCCGCTAGCAACGTCAATGGTCGGGACGTACTCCTCCTCAAACCGCATCCGCAGCGGGAACGTAAACTTTCCCAGGCACCGGCTGCAGGTAAGCTCCATCTCGGTGCGCAGGTCTCCGGTGACCAGTATGCCGCGGTGTGTGCGCAACATCCTGACGGTACCTTTAATCGGTCTGGAACCACCTTCGCCGATTGAAACGACTTCATCTATTTCATAGTTCCGGGATGAACCGATTGACTCTTTGAGCAGTCCGGAAACATTTATCTGCATAGCACCCACCTCCACACAGCCGGTCTGTTTATTATAGTCCAAAACCCGCATAGCTGGCAAGTTCAAGAGGCTACGGGTTGATTACTCTCACCGTAGCGATGAGGCCGTTGCCGGAACTGACTTGCCTGCCCTCGTCCAGCCCGTTCGCCCGCAGTATCTTTTTCAGCCCGCCGCCGGAGACGTAGTCGCGGAAGGAGCGATGGTGCTCCCCGCCGGCAACGAACTCGACAGCTCTGGCCAGATACCCCCAGAAATTGCCGGGCAGAGGCACCCGGAAGTCGGCAAATAGCAGGGTGCCACCCCTCCTCACCACCCGCTTCATCTCCGCGACTGCCCGGTCCCGCGAGGCCCCATCTTTCTCATGCAGCCCGAAAGAAACCGAAGCACCATCAAAAGCGCCGTCCCGGAAAGGCAGGTTGCGGGCATCGGCCAGTTGAAACGAGACATTGTCACATCCCCACCTCCGGTCCCTCCGGGCCAGCCGCAGCATTCCCGGGTCAAGGTCTATCCCGCAAGCGGCGATTCCGGCCGCGCCATAGTAAAACACCTGGTCCCCGGTGCCGCAGGAGACATCCAGCACCCTGTCCCCGGCCTGAAACCCGGAGAAGGCGACGATGAACCGCCGCAGGCCGCGCAACAGGGGGTCAATGATGGTGGCGTAGTTGAGGAAGAGCATTATCTGTTTTTCAGCTTCTCGATGAGCAGCGGCACCACCTTGAACAGGTCGCCGACGATGCCGTAATCGGCCACCTCGAAGATGGGGGCATGGGGGTCATCATTGATGGCCACGATGACAGCCGAGGTCTGCATACCCACCAGGTGCTGCACCGCCCCGGAGATGCCGACGGCGATGTACAACTTCGGGCAGACCGTCTTACCCGTCTGGCCTATCTGGCAGGAGTACGGGGCCCACCCCTCGTCCACCGCCGCCCGGGTGGCGCCTACCGCTCCCTCCAGCGCCGCGGCGAGCTCGCGTACCAGCCCGAAGTTCTCCACCTGCAGCAGCCCCCGCCCCCCGGCCACGATGACATCCGCTTCCTCGATTCTGATCGTCTCCGCCATCTCCTCGACGAAGTCCAGCAGCCTGCTGCGGGAGGTGACGTTCCGGCGGTCAAAGTCCACGCCGATTATCTCACCCCGGCGCGCCGCATCCGGCTGTTTCTGGCTGAACACGCGGGGGCGCACCGTGGCCATCTGCGGCCGCCCGTCCGGGCAGACGATGACCGCCATCACGTTGCCCCCAAAGCCGGGCTTGGTCTGCACCAGAAGCCCCTTCTCCTCATTTACGTCCAGGGCGGTGCAGTCCGCGGTCAGCCCGGTTCCCAGCGCCGCCGCCACCCGCGGCACAAAAGCCCGCCCGAAGGGCGTGGCCCCCGCCAGCAGGATTTCTGGCCGGTGCTGCCGGATAAGTCCGGCAAGCTGCCCGGCGTATATCTCCTCGTTGTTGTCTGCCAGCTCCGGGGCATCC
>CAZZAU010000229.1:0-2618 GCA_964652725.1 uncultured Dehalococcoidaceae bacterium
TCAACGGCACCAAGCAGTGGATAACCGAGTCATCGATCGCCGACCTGGCGGTGGTCTGGGCCAGGGCGGACGAGGGGGTGAAGGGCTTTATTGTGGAGCGGGGCGCCGGTGGTTTCAGCCAGACCAGCCAGCACCGCAAAGGCTCGATGCGGGCCAGCGACGTGGGCGAGCTGGGCTTCTCTGACTGCCGCGTGCCGCCGGAAAATGTCCTGCCGGAAGCTAAAGGGCTGCGGGCTCCGCTGAGCTGTCTCAGCCAGGCCCGTTACGGCATATCCTGGGGGGCGGTGGGCATCGCTATGGACTGCTATGAGACGGCCCTGAATTATGCCAGAGAGCGGGAGCAGTTCGGCGCAGCCATTGCCGCCTTTCAATTGGTGCAGGAGAAGCTGGTCACCATGCTCATCGAAATTACCAGGGCGCAGTTGCTCGCCTACCGGCTGGGCCGGCTGATGGACGAAGGCAAAGCGAGCTACGCCCAGATTTCCCTGGCCAAGAAGAACAACGTGGCTGCCGCCCGGACATGTGCCCGGCTGGCCAGGGAGACGCTCGGCGCCAACGGCATATCACTGGACTACTCTCCCATCAGGCATATGGCCAATGTGGAGTCGGTCTATACCTATGAAGGGACCGATGACGTGCATACCCTCATCCTCGGACAGGACATAACCGGCATCCCCGCTTTCCGCCGGGAACTGGAGCAGGGCAAATGAAGATTCTGGCCATAGGAGGCAGCCCGAGGCTGAATGGCAACACAGATTATCTGGTGGACCTTGCTCTGGAGGAAGCACGGAAACTGGGCGCGGAGGCGGAGAAAATCGTTCTCAGCCAGCACCAGGTCAGTTCTTGCCAGGGACACGATAACTGTTCCTCGCTGGAAGGATGTGCGCAGAAAGATGACATGGCCTGGATACTGGACAGCCTCTGCCAGGCCGACGGTGTAATCCTGGCCACGCCGGTGTACTACTATAATGTGAGCGCCCAGATGAAAGCCTTTATCGACCGCAACTACTTTCTTTATGAGCATGGCCGTAAAGCTAAAGCCGGAGCAGTGGGCCTGATTATCGTGGCCGGAAGTCTGGGGATAGAGGACACCTTGCATACGCTGAAGCAATTTGTGAACGAAACGTTCAATGTCCGGGATGACAGGCTTTTCCTGGTTTCCGGCTACGCCAACAAGCAGGGGGAAGTGAAACACAACCGGTCCCTGGAGGAAGAAGCAAGGGGGCTGGGCAGAAGGATGGTCGCGGTTCTGCAATGAATGATTGGAGGCAGGCATGAGAATCTGCGTTATCTCCGATACCCACGCCCGCAGCCTGGGCGAACTGCCGGAAAAGCTCAGGGAGGCGCTGGCCGAAGCGGACTTGATCGTCCACGCGGGCGACTTCACCGAAAAGACGGTGCTGGATGGGTTGCAGTCGATGAGCGAGGTAAGGGCCGTCCGCGGCAATATGGACTGTGGCGAGCTATTGCGATCGCTTCCCGACAGGGATACTTTCATGGTCGGCGGCCGGAAGGTAGGCCTCACTCATGGTTCCGGGGGGCCGTGGGGCATCGCGGAGAGGGTCAGGGAGATGTTCGCTGATGAAGATATCATTATCTTCGGGCATTCCCATGTTGCACACCACCAGCACCTCAGGGGCAGCCTGATGTTCAACCCGGGCCGGGCGAGGGATAGCTTCGGCTTGCTGACCATAGATGGCGGGATAAGGGCGGAAATAGTGAGGTGCTGCTAAAGCCCCCACTGCTGTCGCCAAACGGCTATCTGCCCGGCGTGCTCCTGGTAATGCTTTACGGTGGCCAGGCGCAGTCGGCGGAGGAACCTGTCCGTAAGAGAGCTTTCAGGGACCGATTCCAGGAAAGCCGTTAACCTCCGGTGGGTGTCCTCCAGCTCCGCTTTCACCTGTTCAAGCGAGAGGTGGCGTTTTCGCTCCTGTTCCCGCGCATTGAAGGCATGAATGTTCCCGTAGCGAGGCAGCGGTTTGTTCTCCAGTATCAGCGGCAGCATCTTAATCGATTCCTCTTCCCAGGTGGCGATATGGGCCAGTACGTCGCGGATGGACCAGTAGCCCACCACCTCCGGCTGCAGTATCACATCGTCCGGCAGGCCGGCGAAGGATTCGAGCAGCGCCTGCCACTCCTTCTCCATCTGACCGAGCACCCGTTCCTTCTTCATTTCACTCCTCCCGCAGAATGTTCGTGCTCAGGTACCTCTCCCCTCTGTCTGGAAGAAGGGTAATGATGGTCTTCCCCGGCCCCAACCTGCGGGCCACCTCCAGCGAGGCGAGCACGTTGGCCCCGGAGGAGATACCCACCATCAGTCCCTCTTCCCGGACCAGCCTTCCGGCCATGGTCACAGCCGAGGCGCCGTCTATCTGCACTATTTCGTCGACGAGCTTCATGTTCAGCAGCTCCGGAATGAAGCCGGAGCCGATGCCCTGGATGAGGTGGTTATGGGGCTCACCGCCGCTCAGCACCGCCGATTCCGCCGGCTCCACGGCCACGATTCTGACTGCCGGGTGGGCCTCTTTCAGGGCTTCCGCTACTCCCATCAGGCTGCCGCCGGTACCCACTCCGGCCACAAAGGCATCTATTTTCCCGTTCACCGCCTGCAGGATGTT
>CAZZAU010000230.1:0-2595 GCA_964652725.1 uncultured Dehalococcoidaceae bacterium
GACCCCTTGAGCTTGTGTCCGCGCAGCACCAGGGGGAGCTTGCCGGCGGCCAGGCCCGCCCTCATCAGCTCTCCGGCCCGGGCGCGGTCGGCGAAGAAGAGCTGGCCGTCCTCCTCCGGGGAGTAGTCGCCGGCGTCCCAGACGATCACCTGCCCGGCGCCATACTCGCCGGCGGGTATGCTGCCTTCAAAGGCGGCGTAGTCGAGCGGATGGTCCTCTACCATCACGGCCAGGCGGCTGACCTCGGGGTCAAGCGAAGGGCCGGCCGGCACCGACCAGGACTTGAGAACACCGTCCACCTCAAGACGGAAGTCATAGTGCAGGCGGCGGGCGGCGTGTTTCTGCACCACGAAGATGGGCGGGCCTTCGCCTTCCGCCGGCTTTTCCGGATAAGGCTCAGGTGTGTGGCGGAAGTCGCGCTTCTTCCCGTATTGTTCAAGCATTTGCGTGTCCGGCCTCAGGAGTGTCTTTTCCCGGCAGCCTCGATGCTGGCCTTCAGCGCGGACATCAGGTCCGGAATCTCTTCGTACTCCGGCAGCTCCGTTACCTTAACTTCTTCACCCTCAAGCTTCGCCCGGATAATTTCCTCCAGCGCCTGGCGGTACTCGTCCCGGTACTCTTCCGGCCGGAACTTGCGTGCCATCGCATTTATCAGGGACTCCGCCATCTCCATCTCCTGGCCGGAGAACTCCTTCTCCGGGACATTGATTTCATCGCGGGGCGCTATTTCCAACTGGTAGTGCATGGTGTGCAAGACCAGCAGAGAATCCAGGGGCCGGAGACAGCAGAGGTGCTCCCGGCGCTGGAAGGACGCCTTGGCGATGCCCGCGCGCCCGGTCCTGCGCAGGGCTTCACGCAGCAAACAAAAAGGCTTGGCGGCCACCTCCTCCGGCTTCAGATAGTGGCAATCATAGAAGTATATGGGGTCGATTTCTTCCGCGGCGACAAAGCCCACGATGTCGATGGTGTGGGTTGTCCTCACCGGGACCTTCTCGAAGTCTTCGTCCCGCAGCACAACATACTGACCTCTGGCATATTCGTAACCGCGCACGGTATCCTTTGCGCTGAAATACTCATCGTCCTTGCGGCAATACAGAACCTGCTTCGGCCTGGTCAGGCATTTTTCGTGCAGCAGGTGAAAGCCCGGGGGAGAACCGGTGGTGGCCACGTACATCTTCACCGGAATGCTGACCATACCGAAACCTATGGCCCCCTTCCAAAAAGCCTTAGCCATTTCCCACCTCCATATTCTGATTATAAGGCTTCGTCTTGCCTGCAGTAAACGCGGGCGGGCCACGCAGCGGTGAAGCCGGGCGCTTGACAAACGGCGGTAACAGTTTGATAATTCGCTATACCTCCATTGCCGAGAACGACTTCCCTGTGAAATGAGTGAACAGTCATACAGGACGTGGTCTGCGCGCGGCTGGTTTATGAAAAATCCAGGGACGCCGGCGTCCCTGCTTTCGCTTTCTCCGCGGGTTGTCGTTGTCAAGGGAAAATGTCAGGGCTTAATGTTCAGCGATTTTGTCAGTCCTACTCCTTTCAAACGACTAGAGCGACTCTTTCCCCGTCTACGACAGGCTTTTGCCTTGTAGGGGTTGGCTGGCCATCCAGGATACGTTTTAAGGTGGGCCCGGAAATACCCAAAGCTCTGGCAGCCTGCTTACGGGTGATGGCTTTCTGTTCAAGTTGAGCACAAACAGGTGCAAATCTTTCAGCAAATCCATCTCGTTCTTCAACAGGAAGCATGCCAATTTGTTGACCAGCCTGCCTGGCTCGTTCCATTCCAGCCTTCGTCAATTCACTGTGTTTACTTCTTCTCACCGGGTCTACCGTCCAATGCGTATCACCGGTGAGAGGGCCAATGTATTTGCGATACCGCCATTTCCGTTTCCTGGCCTTTGGGGGTGGTGGCTCCTTCCACATAGCGGGATAGTCTGGAATATCGTTTGACTGAGAACGGAGTTTCGCTGCCAGGGGAGGTGCGTCCTGCGGGGTAAGGATTTTCCCCTGATAACAGGCCAGTATCTGCCCATCCAGACGCTCCTGTATCTCAACGTAGGCGCCGGCATAGCTGACCCTTTCCGCATCAGGAAAGAGTTGGAGGGTACGCTGGCGGTACTGCACTGTATTATCCCTGGCAACACGCCGCCGTTCTTTTGTGCAGAGGATACCGTCTATGTTCATATCTGGGTTTACTGGCCGGTAAGCTTGCCCTGGCTGAGCTGCCGGTACAGCGAAGCGCTGGTTAAAACGGGGCAGGAAATCCCGCAAGACCAGGTTAGCTTCCGTGATACTACTGGCCCCGCTAAGACGCAGTTCCGACACCAGGCGGTCTTGAAACGTACCGTTGGCGCGTTCTACCCGCCCCTTTGCCTCCGGACTTTTAGCTCGAACGTGGGTGATACCCAATTCTCGTAAGGCGCGTCCGAACTGAGTGAAAGGTACGTTGCCGTTATTGGGGCCTCGTTCCACGTGGAAAACAGAGTGCCGGTCAGTGTACACACCAAGGGGTATCCCACGCCGGTCAATGATTGCTTTCAAGAGTTCAAAGTAACCCGGTGTATCCTCTCGCTCTCGAAAGAGAGCATAGGG
>CAZZAU010000231.1:0-2595 GCA_964652725.1 uncultured Dehalococcoidaceae bacterium
GTCAACCTGCTCATCACCGCCATCCAGGTGCTGGCCGGCTGGCCAACCGGGCTGGCCTGGGCGATGGTCCTGGTAAACCTGGCGATTATGGTGGTGCTCATTCTTATCTGGTCGAGATTCTTTTTCCGGCTTGGATGGGGCAGACTTGAAATTTGAACGCTACGGCATAGGCATCATCAAGGGGCTGACGGTCACCATCAGGCATCTGCTCCGTCACCCCACGGTTACCCAGTACCCGGAGCAGCGGCTCAATGTCTCGCGGCGCTTCCGGGGCAACGAGCTCATCTGGAACCGGGAGCGTTGTACCGGCTGCGGCACCTGCGCCAAAACCTGCCACCAGGGCGCCATCGAGATAGTCACCGCCGCCAGTATGACCAGCAACAAGTACGAAGTGGAGAAGTACCAGGTGGACACCGGCTACTGCATCCAGTGCGGGCTGTGCGTCGAGGCCTGCCCCTATGACGCGCTGTATCTGGGCTATTCTTACGAATGCTCCCGGTACCGCCGCGGGGAGCTGGTACAGAGCAAAGAGGACATGCTTCACACCCCGGAGAGAAAGGTAAGCGGCTACTACTTCCCCGCGCAGGCGGAGAAGCTCCCCGAACAGACATTGTTGATAGATAAGGTCACGGAGCGGGAGTAATGGGACTGGTAATCGCCTTCTGGATACAGGCTGCGGTGGCCATAATGGCCGCCCTGGGCGTGGTGCTCTTGCGCAATGTCTTCCGGGCGGCCCTTTCGCTAATCCTGTGCTTTCTGATGGTAGCCGGCCTGTACATCACCCTCAGCGCCGACTTTCTGGCAGCCGTCCAGATTCTGGTCTATGTAGGCGCCATATCGGTGCTGATTATCCTGGCCATTATGATGACCAGAGAGGTGGCCCAGGGCAATCCCGGCAGCCGCTTCCAATTGCCGGCTCTCGTCGTGGCCGTGCTGTTTTTGGAAGTGATGATAATAGCGCTGATAAATACCCCCTGGCCGGTCTCTGGCACCGCCCCCACCACACCCACCACCCCAGCGCTGGCCAACCTCCTTTTCGGCGAAGGTGGCTACGTCCTGGTGGTGGAAATAGCCGCGGTGCTGCTGCTTTCGGCCATACTGGGAGCGATAGTGATAGCCAGGGAGAAATGAGATAATGACCATCGGTTTACAGCACTACCTGCTTCTGTCCGCCCTCCTCTTCTCCATCGGCCTTTACGGCGTGCTGGCCAAACGCAACGCGGTCATCATCCTGATGTGCATAGAGCTGATGCTCAACGCGGTCAATATCACCCTGGTGGCCTTCTCCCGCTTCGTGGTGCCGGTAATGCTCACCGGACAGGTGTTCGCCATTTTCGTCATCGTGGTGGCGGCGGCCGAGGTGGCCGTGGGCCTGGCTATCGTGCTGGCCGTGTACCGGGGCTTTGAAGATATAGATATCAGCAAAATCAACCTGCTGAAATGGTAATGGCAATGGCAGCGCAAATGTGGGTCGAGATAAAAAAAGCCGGAAGCCTGATGATGGCGGAGATGTGGAAGGAGCTCTTCGAGGGAGAGGGCATCCCCACCCGCATCCTGCCCGTCAACGGCATACCCATCGGCCAGGAGTTCGCCGAGTACTCGGTGCTGGTGCCCAGAGATAAGGAGCACATCATACGGGATATCCTGAGGAAACTATGATGCCGCATCAACTGGTCTGGCTGATATTTCTGCTCCCGCTGTTCTCCTTCATCATCATCGGCTTCTTCGTCCGCCCGTTCATCAAAGCCGAATCCAGAATAGCCGGCTACATCGCCATCCTGGCCATCGGCGGTTCGCTGGCGCTTTCGGTATGGGCGCTGCTCGCCGTGGCGGCGTCACCGCAGCACCAGGTACCCGTCCCTGACATCTCCTGGGCGGTCATTGACGGGGTCAGCATTCACCTGGGACTGCTGATGGACCCCCTCACCGCGGTGATGCTCATCGTGGTCACCGTGGTCAGCCTGATGGTGCAGATTTACTCTCAGGGCTACATGCACGGCGACCCCGGCTACCACCGCTACTATGCCTGGATGTCACTTTTCACCGCCTCAATGATAGGGCTGGTGATGGCCGACAACCTGGTCTTCCTGTTTGTCTTCTGGGAGCTGGTGGGGCTATGCTCCTACCTGCTCATCGGCTTCTGGTTCCACCGCCCTTCGGCAGCGAACGCGGCCAAGAAGGCGTTCATCGTCACCCGCCTGGGCGACTTCGGGTTTCTGGCCGGGATACTGCTGCTTTATCTGAACACCGGCACATTTGACATCGCCGAACTGCACGGTCTGGCCATCGCCGGTGCCCTGGCCGGCACCACCCTCACCTGGGCGGCCATCGGCATCTTCGCCGGCGCCGTGGGCAAGTCGGCCCAGTTCCCGCTCCACGTCTGGCTGCCCGATGCCATGGAAGGCCCCACGCCGGTGAGCGCACTCATCCACGCCGCCACCATGGTAGCGGCCGGCGTGTTCCTGGTGGCCCGGATGTTCCCCCTCTTCGAGCACTCGGCGCAGGCCTTGACCACGGTGGCCATTATCGGCGGGGTAACTGCTATCTTCGCCGCTTCCATGGGCCTGGTGATGAACGATATCAAGCGGGTGCTGG
>CAZZAU010000232.1:0-2569 GCA_964652725.1 uncultured Dehalococcoidaceae bacterium
GGGGAACAGGAAGCTCGGGCTGGCGCTGGGTGGTGGGGCGGCGCGGGGGCTGGCCCACATCGGCGTGCTGGAGGTCCTGGAGGAAGAAGGCATCGGCATCCACTGCATTGCCGGAACCAGCATCGGGGCCATCATAGGCTCTCTGTTCGCCTGCGGTATGAGCACCGGAGGGATAAAGGAGCGGGCACTGGAACTGGCCAGGCAAAAACTGCCCCGCTTTGTTGACCCGGCGCCGCCGTGGACGGGCCTCATCAGGGGGCACAGGCTCACGGAGCTTTTAACCTCGTTTTACGGCGGAGATATTACCTTTGCGGACCTGCGCATACCCTTTGCCTGCACCGCCACGGATATGGATACCGGGGAGGGGATGGTGCTGGACCGGGGCGCGGTGGCGGAGGCGGTGAGAGCCAGCAGTTCCCTGCCGGGTGTATTCACCGTGGCCAGATGCGGTGACAGGTACCTGGTGGACGGTGGCCTTACCGAGCCGGTGCCGGTGGACCCGGCACGTAAGCTGGGAGCCGACCTGGTCATCGCCGTCAACGTGATTCCGGATGTGACCAGCCGGGTGCACCATACGGACAGGGAGGCCGCTGCAAAGCCCAGGGAGCCCAATATCATCCAGGTCATTATCCAGTCCATCTACATCGGCACTTATTCGCTGGTGAAAGCCAGCTTGGAGAAGGCGGACCTGGTTCTCGAGCCGGATGTGGCACGTATCGGCGCCGGTGATTTCCGCCGGGCGGCGGAGTGCATCGGGGAGGGGGAGGCGGCGGCCCGGCAGGCGCTGCCCCGCATAAAAAAGCTGCTGGAAGTCTGAAAGCAAACAAGGAGGCGGTTTGTCTGATGGTCCAGTGTCGGCGGGAGACCGCCGCGGCCTCCTGTCAGCATGGGGTTACCCCCCATACCGGCTGCTTCTGGTTTCTTCCTTCGGAACCTTCATCGGGCGATGGATAGATACGGTAATAGTGGCCTGGCTGGTGCTGCAGATGACCGATTCGCCCTTTCTGGTGGGCCTGCTGGGCACCTGCCGGTTTATCGCCATGCTGCTGGGCCCCTTCTGTGGCACAGTGGCCGACCGTTTCAGCAGGCGCCGCATCCTGATTACGGCCCAGGCGGTTTACGCCGCCGGCGCCATCCTGATTATGGTGCTGTTCCTCACCGCTACCCTTGAGGTCTGGCACCTGTTCCTCTTCACCATTGTCGGTGGCATCTGCTACGCCTTCGATTATTCCACGCGGCACGCGGTGGCGGCGGACATAGTGGAGAGGCAGCACCTGGTAACGGCGATATCTCTCCTGTTCGTGTCACAGGGCAGCACCGCCGTGCTGGGGCCACTCCTGGGGGGCAGCCTGCTTGAGGTGATAGGGGCGAGCGGTTGTTTTGCTTTGATCTCCGCCGGTTTTCTGCTGAGCTTTCTGGCCTTGCTGCCGATGAAACTGAAGGTTGCGCAGAGACCTGTGGTCCGCGAGTCGATGTGGCGCAATCTCGCGGCCGGCATCCGCTATATCCGGCGTGACCGCGCACTCCTGGCGCTTCTCCTGCTGGCTGCGCTGGTCAATCTCCTGGTCTTTCCTTACTGGTTCACCCTGATGCCGGTATTTGCCCGTGATGTCCTGCACACCGAAGCCAGCGGCTACGGGCAGCTTATGGCGGCCGTCGGACTGGGCTATGCTTTGGGGCCCCTCATCTCCGCTTCCCTGCCCGGCTCAATGAGCAAAGGGAGGTTGCTGGTGGCGGTGGTGCTGGCCTGGCCTTCCGTCCTGCTGGTTTTCGCCGCTTCGCGGCTTTTTCCGCTCTCCCTGGTGCTTCTCTTTCTGGCCGGGATAAACCAGGGCCTGTCAATGGCCCTCATACAGTCGCTGCTTCTGATGTGGTCCTCCGAGGAGATGCGCGGGCGGGTATCCGGCGCCAGGGCCTTTGCCGTGGGCACTCTGCCGCTGGGGAGCCTGGCGGCGGGGGCAGGGGCGGGTGCGTGGGGTGCGCCTACCATGCTGGTTATCGATTGTGCCCTGGCCATAGTCCTGACTATTATCATCGCCGTCTGGGCCCGGGTATTGCTCACGCGGGGATAGCTATTTGGCGCCGGTGGGGGCCGGTTGTCTTCATCCCGATTCAAAGCTATAATTTAACTGAACATGAACTGGGTCTATTATGCGGGCAGGTATTTCACCAGGGCGGTTCTGGCTCTTTTCACCAGGTTCAGCGTCACGGGACGGGAAAACATACCGGCAGACGGCCCCCTGCTGGTGGTGGCCAACCATCTGGCCCTGGCCGACCCTCCGGTCATCGGAGTCTGTATCAACCGCAAGATGATGTTTATGGCCAAGGAGGAGCTGTTCCGCCCGGCGCTGCCCGCCTACGTGGTGCGTGGCTATGGCGCCTTTCCGGTGCGCCGGGACGGGATGAACCGGGAAGCGATGCGCCGCGCCGGGAGCCTGCTCGAGGGGGGGATGGCCCTGGCCATCTTTCCGGAAGGCAGGCGCAGCAAGGCCCGGCAGCTGGAAGCGGCTTTCTGCGGGGCGTCCATGCTGGCGGTGCGTCACCGCGCACCCGTGTTGCCCGTGGCCAT
>CAZZAU010000233.1:0-2555 GCA_964652725.1 uncultured Dehalococcoidaceae bacterium
GGCGGTGGTAGACGTTGATGAGGCCAGGGCCAGGGCCACCGCCGAGCGGTACGGGACCAGGTACTACCTGACGTTGGATGAGGCGCTCAAGGACCCGGCGGTGCAGGCGGTGGTGGTGTGCCTGCCCCACCATCTGCACAAACCGGTGGCCATGCAGGCTATGCAGGCGGGGAGGCACGTGCTGGTGGAGAAGCCCTGGGCTACCAGCCCCGCCGAGGGGGCAGAAATGCTGGCCGAAGCCCGAAAACAGGACGTTGTCCTGATGTCCGGGCAGTCCTTCCGTTTCCAGTGGGCCATGTGGCAGATGAAGGAGAAGGTCGCAAAAGGGGAAATCGGCGAACCGTTCAGCCTGTATTACATCTTCGCCGCCCCCTTTGACCGCACCACCGCTCCGCCCTGGTGGCGGGAGGAGGACAAGACCGGCGGCATGGCCTTTACCATGTATGGCGCCCATACCATAGACTACACCCTGTGGATTTACGAAGGCAGAAAGCCGGTGCGGATATACTCCGAGGCGCGCTCCATCAACCCTGATTTCCAGGGTATGGACGAGATAGTCATCACCATGCGTTTTGATGATGATTCAATGGCCACCAATATACTCTCCGTGAATACCCGGCCCACCAGGCACGAATGCCTGGTAGTGGGGCCCAAAGGCAGGCTGGAGGTAGTGCAGAGGGGAGGCCACACTCCCGGCCAGCTGGTGGGGGTGTTCTCCGGCGACCTGCTCCTCAACGGAGAGATGGTCAGAAGCGATAACCCTGCCTACCACCAGTTCGCGGCGCAGATGAAAGAGTTCCTGAGCGCCATAAAGGAGAAGAGAGAGCCGCTGGTTACCTACACGCAGATCACCACCCAGCTGGCTATCATAGACGCGGCAAAAGAATCGGCCCGGACGCACCGGCCTGTTACGCTATCCCTTTGAGCATTCAACAAAAAAGAACCAAGGAGGACCAGGATGAAATTCAAAGCAGCCATGATGGAGGGCATCGGCAAGGTGGGCGTGGTGGAGCGGGAGATGGAACCCGGGGACGACCAGATAGTGGTCAAGACCCATGCCTCGTCTATCTGTCTTGCCGACCTCCAGATATTCCGCAAAGGGTACTACTATCCGGATATCCCGCCCAAGTTTCCGATGTACCCCGGCCACGAAGGCGGAGGCACCATCGTGGCGGTGGGCTCAAAGATACACGAGTGGAAGGTGGGGGACAGGGTAGCCCTGATGCATGACCCCCGCCCCAAAAAATACACCTTCCCCGAAGGCGGCATGGCGGAGTACTTCATCGTCGGTCCCTATGACATCATTCCGGTACCGGAAGGTATGGACATGGACATGGCCTGCCTCGCCGAGACATTCAATCCCTTCATCTCGGTGGTGTTCCGCTCCGGGGTGAAGCTGGGAGACACCGTCTGCGTTACCGGGGCCAACTTCATCGGCCAGATAGTGGCCCAGGGAATGAAAAAGAGCGGCGCCCTGCACGTTACGGTGATAGACAACCGGGAGTTCCGCCTGAACCTGGCCAAGAAGCTGGGCGCGGACTACGTAATTGACTCAACGAAGACGGACGCCTACAAAGAGGCGATGGATATTACCAGCGGCAAAGGCTTTGACATCGTCGCCCAGACGGCGGCCTACATAGACCCCACCGTGGAAGAGTATATGAACCTGGCCACGGAGCTGGTGCGCCCGATGGGAGTGCTGATTTTCCAGGGCGATTTTCTGCAGCCGGTCACCCTGAACCACATCCACCGCTGGCACCATCAATCACTGGACGTTCGCTCTCTGGGCTGGCGGCACTATACCCACCAGCTGCTGGAGATGTGGAGCCCTGACTGCATGCGGGTGCTGCATCACGGCCTGGTGGACGTGCGCTCTCTCATTACCGCTACCTACCCGCTGGACAAAATCACCGAAGCTTTCGAGACGGCGAATGAGGACCCGGACCAGCTCAAGGTGGTGATCAAACCCTAGAAGAAGGGCTGTGGTACGGAGCAGAGAAAGACGGGGCCAGGGAAGCAGGAGATAACCTCAGGAGGGCAGCGTGAGATTCAAGGACAGAGTGACCGTTGTTTCCGGCGGGGCTGACGGACTGGGCAGGTGCATCTCGCTGGGATTCGGGCGTGAGGGAAGCCTGGTATATGTGTGCGACATCGCCCGGGACAAGGCAGAAAAGACCGCCCGGGACATCGTGGCGGCGGGGGGCAAAGCCCTGCCGCTGGAGGTGGACGTGTCCCGCCGCGATGAAATCCGGCAGGCGGTGGAGAAGGTGATGGCGGAGCAGAAGCGAATAGATATCCTGGTGAACAACGTGGGCTGGACAGACACGCTGCCTTTCCTGGAGACGGACGAAGCAAGATGGCGCAGGGTTATCGACCTTAACCTCATCTGCACGATGAACTTCTGTCACCTGGTGTTGCCGCATATGATGGCGCAGAAATCAGGCTATATCGTGAATATCTCCTCCATTGCCGGGAGGCAGCCCAGACCGCTCGCCGTAGCCTATGCTGCGGCCAAGGCCGGCGTCATCGCCCTCACCAAGTCGCTGGCGCTGGCT
>CAZZAU010000234.1:0-735 GCA_964652725.1 uncultured Dehalococcoidaceae bacterium
GGTCACTGTCCCCAGGGCTGCTATGGGCGCCCGGCAACCACTGCCCAGCGCCTTGAGGAAAGCCCGCTCCGCGGCGACGCTCTGCCAGGCGGGTACATCGTTCAGCGCGGCGAGCAGCCCGGCGACCTCCCGGTCATCGGCACGGATTTCCACGGCCAGTGCTCCCTGCCCCACGGCCGGCAAAAAGCTCTCCGGCGGCAGGTACTGGCTTATCCTGTCCTCCCAGCCGAGGCGCTGCAGGGCCGCCGCCGCCAGGACCACGCCGTCGAATTCGCCGCCGGTCACTTTGCGCAGGCGGGTGTCCACGTTACCGCGGATGCTGCATACCTCCAGGTCCGGACGCCGGGCGCTGAGCTGAATGCCCCTTCGCAGGCTGCAGGTGCCTATCTTTGCGCCGGCTGCCATCGCGTTCAGCTTCTCTTTGTTCCGGGAGACGAGCACGTCCCGGGGGTCCAACCTCTCCACCACCGCCGCCAGGCTCAGCCCGCCGGGAATCTCTACCGGCATATCTTTCAGGCTGTGCACGGCCACATCAATCCGCCCGCGCAACAGGGCGTCTTCCAGCTCCCTGACGAAGATGCCCATATCCTCCAGATAGTCAAGCCGGACGCGCCGGTCGCGGTCGCCGCTGGTGGCGGCCAGCTCGGCCTGGCGACGGTAGCGCAGGCTGAGCAGGCGCTTGGCCGAGGCCATGTCCGCCAGGTTCAGGCCCAGGGCCTCGCGGGCGCTGAGCTG
>CAZZAU010000234.1:745-2533 GCA_964652725.1 uncultured Dehalococcoidaceae bacterium
GATGACGACCTCAAGACCGGGGGCGGTATCACGAAGCCTGCCCGCCACGGTTTCCGTCTGTACCAGCGCCAGCCTGCTGCCCCGGGTGCCGATGATTATTCTTTTTCTCATCCGTGTTCTTCCACGTCCAGCCGGAAGAGCTCCCGCACCGTTTGCGCATAGCCGTTATTGCGGCCTTCTCCAGATTTGATGCGGTAAATGGGCTCCCTCAATATCCCGGACACGATGGCCCTGGTCATCATTTCCAGACTGTATCGGTCCTCATCGGATAGCGGCGGCAACTTTTTGAGGGTGCGGCCCAGGTGCGCGCGCCGTATCTCCTCCGCCTTCTTCATCAGGGCCGCCACCACCGGCCTGACCTCAAATTCCCGCCACCAGGCGAAGAACTCGTCTGTCTCCGCAGCCACTATTTGCCTGGCTTTCTCGATTTCCCCTTCGCGCTGCCTGCGGTTCCGTTCCGCGGCGCAGGTGAGATGGTCAATGTTATACAGGAACACAGTGTTTACGCCGGTGACCTCCGGCGCCACGTTCCTGGGCACGGCGATATCGATTATCACCAGCGGGGTCTGCGGGCGCCGTGCCATCGCCGTCCGGACGGCGGCGACATCGAGTACGTAGTGAGGTGCATCGGCGCAGGCAACCACCAGGTCGCAGGTGGCCAGCTCCCCGGCGAGGCCGCCCATATCGACGGGCCGGCCGCCCAGCTCCGTGGCCAGCGCCGAAGCCCTTTCACAGGTGCGGCTGGCGACAACAATATCCGAGACGCCTCTTTCTTTAGCCGCCACGGCAGCCAGCCTTCCCGCTTCTCCAGCGCCGATAACCAGCATCTTGCGCCCGGCCAGGTCCCTGATTTCCCGGGCGGCGAGCTCTATGGCCACCGAGCTTACCGAGAGAGCGTTCTTGCTTATGGCGGTCTCTTCCCGGACCATCCGGCCGGTCCTTATGGCGCTCTGGAAAAGCTGGCGCAGCGGCAGGCTGACCATCCCGACTGCCTCGGCGGCTTCCAGCGCCTGCCTTACCTGCCCCAGCACCTCGTACTCGCCGATGACCATCGAATCGAGCCCGCAGGAGACGCTGAAGAGGTGTTCCACCACCTCCCTTCCCTCGACCGTATAGGCATAGGGGCGCAGAGAATGTCCGGGAATATCCAGATACTCTTGCAGGAAATCAAGGCCCGTCCCTGCCCCGCGGCCATCCGTCCCGGCAAGGGTGTAGACTTCAGTGCGGTTGCAGGTGGACAGCAGCACGCCGTGAGGCACACGGGAGCGGCGCGCTTCCAGGAAGTCCCGCAGCCTCTGCGTCCTGACGGCTGCCTTCTCCCGTACCGCCACCGGAGCCGAGCGGTGATTCAGTCCTGCCAGACCGATATGCATAATGCTACATCCTCAAACGCCGGCGTCCCGCTGCAACCTGCGCAGGAGAGTAGCCCTGGCCTCCTCCCTCTCGCCCCTCTCCAGCAGGTCGAGAAGCAGGTCTATGTCCAGAGCTTTCTGCCAGCGCTCGCCGTCGATGTTCATTCCGTTTCGCCGGGTCTCATCCCGGACTTCTGCCACCAGACGGGTGAGGGAACCATAAGCGTCTGTTATCTCTTTTTCCAGCCGGCAGCGGATTTTCCGGGCGAGGGCGGGGCTTTGACCGGCGGTGGAGACGGCCACGGTAAGGCCGTCCCTGCTGAAACAAGACGGAACCAGAAAGTCGGAATGCTCACTGTCATCCACCACATTCACCAGTACCGCCCGTCGCCGGGCTTCTGCTGCCACCCCGCGGTTCACCGCCCGGTTATCCGTG
>CAZZAU010000235.1:0-821 GCA_964652725.1 uncultured Dehalococcoidaceae bacterium
GGGCTCATTGGTGAACCCCTTGGACTGGAAAAAACGCTGCTCCTCGGCAGTGAAGGCGAACTCTTCACCGCAATCGGCACACTGAAGCGACTTGTCCTGGAAAACCATCTGGATGACCTCCTTAGAGCCTTATGTGTTTTCGTAGTTACACTGGGGGTCATCCTACCTGGGCTAAGCTGGACAAGCCTAACCGGGATAAATAACTGGATTAACTCAGTACCTATGACCCTGACTGAACTACTGTTAAAAAATATACAACATCCTGCCGGAAGATGTCAAACCTGTCCCCCATCCAAATGTCATAATTTTGCCACATTTTCCGGGTTTGTTTTATGATTTCGCAATATGTCATCGGTTAGAATTAGCGCATGGCAAGCGGACAGGCCGCTCCGCCCGTCGGCAAGCACAGCCGCTCTCCGCAATCCGTATCTCCGGCGAGGCAGTGAATATTGAAAGTAACCATGGACGGACGGGGAGCGGGGCGGTAGATGGGCATCATCGCGGAAAGCCACTACGCCCTGCTGATAACAGGCGTGGTGCTGGCGGGACTGTGGGCCTCAAACGTGGCCTATGACCACGGTGTGCCGCACTATGTGTGCCGCAAAATAGGTCATCTCGCCGGCGGTTTCGCCTTTATCATCGGGGTGCTGCACTTCTCCACCGTCTGGTGGCCCCTGGCCCTCTCGGCGTCCTTCGCCCTGGCCCTGCTGGGCGCCAGAATCCTCAGGCCGCGGACCTTCCGCGGCGTGGGCGGCAGTGCCAGGAAAGACTCCGCCGCCGAGGTGTGGTTCGCCCTGGTAGCGGTGCCCGTCTTTACCGTG
>CAZZAU010000235.1:831-2487 GCA_964652725.1 uncultured Dehalococcoidaceae bacterium
CGCTGCTAGCCCTGACCTGCCTGCTGTTCATGGCCTGGGGGGATTGCGTGACCGGGGTAATACGTGCCAGAATATACCACCGTCCCGTCAAAGGACTGTGGGGCTCCGCGGGAATGTTGCTTGTCTGCATGGGCATCGCCCTGATACTGATAGAGCCCTGGTGGATAGCCGTACCCGGTGCCCTGACGGCCACGGCTACCGAGTGGAGCTTCGGCGAATACGGAATGTTGAAGCGCGGGGATGATAACTGGGCGGTGCCGCTGGCCAGTCTAAGTGTTATGGCGGGAATCATGGCGCTGTCGGGAAACCTCTGACTCCCGGAAAGGAATACGGCAAGTGAAAGCCAAACTGAGAGCCCACCTGTGGACCCTGCCCCGCTGGTTCGCCACCCCTCTTTTTGCCGGCCCCGCCATCCTGGGCGCTTTGCTCACCGGAAACCTGACCGTGAACTCCTGGCTGGGAATTATCGCCGTGGTGCTGGTCATGTGCGGCGGTCATTCCTTCAACACCGTCCTGGACTATTCCTGGACGGGGCTGGACAGAGGCAGCGAGGGTGACAGGAGCGTGGAAAAGGACTACACCGGCGGACAGAGCGTCATCGCCCGCGGCATAATGAGCCCAAAGGAAGTTACCGCCAATGCACTCGGCTGGTACGTCCTGGCGCTGGTCCCCCTGATTTATCTGGCCGGTAACGTGGGCTGGCAGATTATGCTCATCGGTGGCCTGGGCATGGGGGTTACGTTCTGGTATGCCCGAGCCAAATTCAACTGGACCCATGAGCTGGCGCTGAGCACCGGCCATGGCCCGCTGGCCGTGCTGGCGGGCATGTTCGCCACCAGCAACTCCGCGCCCTGGGTTACCGGCCTGGTGGTCAGCGTCCCCTTTGCCATCCTGCCCGCTTTTGCCGGCCTGGCCCTCGATGAATGGCCCGATGCCGAAGCCAACCTCAGGAAAGGGGTGAGGAGCATCGCTTACAAGGTCTGGGAGTACGGCGTCCCGCTGGAGTGGTACCTGTCTTCCTGGTTCCTCTTTATGTACCTGTACCAGGTGCTTCTGATAGGTCTGGGTATACTGGCGCCCCTCACCGCCATCTCCCTGTTTACCTGGCCATTCTTCCTGGCGGGGATGGTGATGCTGAAACAGGACTTCAGGAAGTGGGCGGGAATGATTGTACTGGTGGCGCTCACTTATCCCATCCTGGTGGTCGCCGGTCAGTACCTGGGGAGCTGAATACCGTTACCTGCAAGGAACGTTTCTTGATATGATGTGGGTTCTGCTGGCACTGGGTGTGGCTGCGCTGGGCATAATAGCCGCCGGCTATCCCGTGATGAAGCTCAACCGTGAACCACAGCGCGAGGGGCCACAGGACCCGGACGTAGTCCGGGCCTATGACCGCCTGAGCCGCTGGCCCCTCCACCGGATGGAAAGATACCTTGCCCTGAGGGCCCTGGGGAAGCTGCGCCCGCAGGGAACGCTACTGGACATTGGCTGCGGGCCGGGTTACCTGGTGGACGCCATACGCCGCCGCTTTCCGTCCGTGCGGGCAATCGGCATTGACATCGACGAGGATATGCTGACGCAGGCCCGGCATAATTTCCCCCCTTCAGAGAGAGCCTGGTTCCGCAAAGGAGACGCCCGGTCACTGCCCTGCCCGGA
>CAZZAU010000236.1:0-2481 GCA_964652725.1 uncultured Dehalococcoidaceae bacterium
AAGCGAGGCCAATCATCACGCAGACCGGAGAGCTGGCGGCGGCGCCTAGCACTATCTTGCTCCGGTGCCGGACCACCAGGTTGCGGGCGATGGCCGCGGCCGGGTCTCCCACCGCCAGGAAGAGCAGCGCCAGGGCGGCGATGTCCCTGGGGAAGAAAAGAAAGACCAGCAGCGAGGCGACTATGATATAGCTCGCCCCGGTGATGTGGGACTTCTCGCTTTCCCGGAGCAGAGTGCGGAACAGATAAGTGAACCAGCGATTGGCCGGCTGGAACTTGAGCCGCAGCAAATCGAACCCGACAAAGGACACCGTCAGCAGGCCCAGGCCGGCAAGCAGCACCGTCCTGTCCAGAAAGAACGAGGCCACGGGCGCGACAAGGGTGGCCAGCATATGAAGCAGGCCCCTTTTGATTACACTGGACATAACATGATACCCGGGAGGTTGCCGCTAGCCGGATGCCGGGGCAAAGGTCAGCAGCCGCCCGGGGTTCTCCACGGTCAAAGTCCTGATGATGTCTTCTGACATACCTTTGGCCCGCATCCACGGCAGCACGTTCTCCGGGATGTGGGCGTAGCCGGGGCCGCCGTAGGCCTTCAGCCTGGCCTTCATCGCCGTGTCCGTGGCGATGAGCACCCGGTCCAGATAGCCCAGGTCAATGAGGCGAAGGATGTAGTTGACCCGTCCGGCATCGTTGGGTACATCGAAGACGCCGTAGCGCCGTGGATAGTAGCCTTCCATGGAAAAGCAGTCGAACTCCAGGTAGCACCCCGCTTTGGCGATTTCCACCATGGTGTCGAAAGAGTATGCGGTGCGGTCGATATGCTCTATGACCACCCTTTCCATATCCGCGCCCGCCTGCTCCAGTACCCTGACTATCTGCAACGGGGACTCGTCCAGCCGTCCCGGATGAACGGTCAGGCCGGCGCCGGTAGCCCGCTGCGCTCTGACCGCAGCCCGCAGGGACTTTATCTCGATTTCGTGCAGTGGCCAGGAGTCGGCGCCTATCTCACCGATTATCCCGGCGCAGATGCCGTCCGTGCCCTCCGTAATGTCTCTGACGATGTCTTCGTAAATCTCATCTTCGCTCTTTCGGGCCAGGATTTCGGCGCAGCCGGAGTCCATGGTATAGTAGCCCGTGCCCATAATGATATTCAGCCCGGTGGCCAGCGAGATGCGGTACAGGGCGTGGGGGTCCTGCCCGATGCCCCAGTTGGTCACGTCCACCACGCTCCTGCCCCCGGCCAGTCTGAAACGGCTAATCTCTTTAATGGCCAGTTCTTCATCGTTGAGCAGCAGGTTGTCCCGGTTTTCAAAGAGGTGAAAGCGCAGCCAGCCGGCCATATCCGCGGTGACCGGCTTCTCCGCCATGGCGCGGGCGGTGACGCTCTGCTCCATCAGCTTGAACCGGACGGTAAGGTCGAGGAGCAGGTGCTCGTGGGGCAGGGTGAAGCCGAGCTCCGCTGGTTCTGTCACTCCCAGCACGGTCTGCGCTTTGCCGGCGAGCTGTCTTTTCATTGTTCCTCCTTCTTGCGTTGCTGCTTCTGTTTATTATATTACTTGTTTTACTCGTTCACCCCGTAGCGCTCGATGGTGTCCTCGTTCAGGTCGATGCCCAGCCCCGGCCCTTCCAGAACGGGGACAAATCCCTCGCTATCTATCTCCATTCTCTGGACGGTCACGTCCCAGCGCAGGGGACTTTCCTCGGTGCAGTACTCCAGAATGAAGGCGCTTCTGCGCGCCGCCAGAAAGTGCAGGCTGGCGGCCAGGTTAATGCCCGATGTCCAGAAGTGATTGACCACTTTGAGGCCGCGGTCTTCGGCAAAATCCGCAATGCGCATGGCCTCGGTAAGGCCGTTGCGCGCCAGGTCTATCTGGGCGATGTGAATGCCGCCGCGCTCGATGAACTCCCGGAAGGCGAACCTTCCCGCCTCCCCCTCCCCGGCGGCGATGGGTATCCGGGAGACAGCCGAAAGGCGGCGGTAGCCATCGAGGTTGTCCTGCGCCAGCGGCTCCTCCAGCCAGAAAATCCTGGAGTCCTCGAACTGGGCGGCGCGCCGGACGGCGGTGGCGGTATCCCAGCAGCAGCCGGCATCGATGAAGACGTCACGGTCTTCACCCACGCCCCGCCGTGCGCCCTCCACCAGCTCCAGGTCCAGCTTTTCGCTCCGGCCCATAGGGTCCCAGCCGAACTTGACCGCCGTGTAGCCCTTCTCCACCCATTTCCGGCCTACCTCGGCGGTTTCCCCGCCGTCCCGGCCGAAAAGGGTGCTGGCGTAGGCGCGAAACTTCTTGTGCAACGGCCCGCCCAGCAGCCGGTAAACGGGCTGGTTGTAGTACTTGCCGGCGATGTCCCACAGGGCGAGGTCTATGCCGCCGATGGCGTGCGTGATCACCCCGCGGCGCCCGGCATAAAAAGTGGCCTGGTACATGGCCTCGTTCACCGCCCGGATGTCCAGCGGGTTCATTCCGGTGATGACCGC
>CAZZAU010000237.1:0-2456 GCA_964652725.1 uncultured Dehalococcoidaceae bacterium
CAACTATGGAGCTGGCCGGGTGGCCCTTGAAGTCCATGCTGACGAGTGGCTCCTCGCAATACTCCAGGATACCGCGCAGCGGCCCGCCGGCCGCGGTCTGGAAGGCCCGGTTGACCTCCTCGGCGGTGACGCCCTTCTTGAGTTCGGCCACGAAGTCGATGACCGAGACAGTGACCACCGGCACGCGGAAGGCCATCCCGTGCAGCTTGCCCTTCAGCTCGGGAATGACCACCGTTACCGCCCGGGCGGCCCCCGTGGTGGTGGGGATGATGTTTACCGCGGCAGCCCTGGCCCGCCGCAGGTCCTTATGCACCATGTCCTGAATCCGCTGGTCGTTGGTGTAGGCGTGAATGGTAGTCATCAGTCCTTTTTCCACGCCGAAGCTGTCATGCAAAACCTTGACCACGGGCGCGATGCCATTGGTGGTGCAGGAGGCGTTGGAGATGATATTGTGGCTGGCCGGGTCATATCTGTCTTCGTTTACCCCGAGAACGATGGTGATATCTTCGTTCTTGGCCGGGGCCGAGATGATGACTTTCCTGGCTCCACCCTTAAGATGGGCGCCCGCCTTGCCGGCCTCGGTGAAAAGGCCGGTGGACTCTATCACGATATCCACGCCGTAGTCTTTCCAGGGGATGCTGGCAGGGTCGCGTTGCGACAGTACGCTGACTTTCCTGCCGTCCACCGTGAGAGAACCTTCGTCGGCCTCCACCTCGCCCGCAAACCGGCCGTAGGAGCTGTCCCATTTGAGCAGGTGGGCATTGGCCCTGGTGTCAGCGAGGTCATTGACCGCCACTACTTCCAGTTTGTCCTGATGGTGCTGGTGGATAATACGAAATGCCAGCCTACCGATACGGCCGAAGCCATTGATGCCGATTCTGGTTGTCATCCAGATACCTCCTTAGTCTTCATTTTCTCTTTTTTTCTGCCTGCTGAAAGACGAAAGCAGCCGCGCCGATGACGCCGGAGTTCCGCCCCAGCTCCGCGCGGGCGAACCGCACCCCATCAAAGGCCACCCGGTAAGCCCTTTCCCTGGCCACTGCATAGGCCGGTTCCAGAAGAACGGCGCCCATATTGGACAGGCCCCCGCCGATGACGATAAGCTCCGGGTTGAAAATGTTTATCAGGTTGGCCAGCCCCACCCCCACATAGTAACTGGTCCGGGTGATGAGTTCGGCGGCCAGGGCATCTCCCTGCTCGGCGGCGCGCTGCACGGTCTCCGCGGTCACCTTGCCAATGTCGCCCCGGGCATAGTCCAGGATGGAGGTGCTGACGCCTTCTTTGAGTCGGTTTCTGGCCTCGCGGGCAAGTGCCGTGCCCGAGGCCAGCGTCTCCCAGCAGCCGGTGTTGCCACAGTTACAGCGCGGGCCGGCCGCATCTATGGTCATGTGCCCGATTTCTCCAGCGGTGCCCAGGGAGCCGGAATACACCTGTCCGTCAATGACTATGCCCCCGCCGATGCCCGTGCTGAGAGTGATGTAGATGAAGTTACGGGCGCCCCTGGCTGCGCCGAGCATCATCTCTCCCAGGGCGGCGGCATTGGCATCGTTGATGAGATAGACCTTTACGCCCAGAGCTTCCTGCACTATATCTTTCAAGGGAACGTCCTTCCAGCCGGGAAGGTTGGGCGAAGTGAAAATCACCCCCCTTTCCGGACTGGACAGTCCGGGCGCGCCCACCCCTATGCCAGCGAGTTCTCCGGCAATGACACCGGCCTGGCTCAGCGCAGAGCGGGCTGATGCCAGAACTGCTGCAATCACAGCCTCAACGCCTCTGGCGGCAGGCGTTACACTGTGGTCGCGCGAGAGCATATTGCCCTCTCCGTCCACTACCGCCGTCAGTATCTTACTCCCTCCCAGGTCGATGCCGAGGACCAGGCGGGTCTCCGTCATACTTGTTTCTCCTTATGCAGCTACGAACTCCTCCAGCAAAGATTCGAATTGCAGCGGGGCTATCTTCTGCTTCACCAGCGGCCCTTGCTCCAGCGCGGGCAGTTTCTCCTCATAAACCGGCCTTTCCGCGCGGTAAATCACTCCCAGGGGTATGCGGTCGCCCCATTCCTGGGCCTTGGCGAAGGCAGCCGCTTTGTCAGACGGGTCATAGCCGTCTTCCTCATCCAGCTTATAGACTCGTTCCTTGTACCACTGGAAGGTATTCTTGCGATTGAAAGTTACGCAGGGCTGCAGGATATCGATGTGGGCAAAGCCACGGTGTTGTATGCCCATCTTCAGCATCTCGGCGACGTGCTGGACATCCCCGGCGAAGCTCCTGGCCAGAAAGCTTACATCAGAAGCTATGGCCACCGCCAGCGGGTTAATGGGCTGGATGGCCCCCTGCGGGGTGGTCTTGGTAACGAAACCAGGGTCGCTGGTGGGAGAAGCCTGTCCTTTGGTCAGCCCGTACACCTGGTTATTGTGTACCATATAGGTCAGATTCACATTGCGGCGCATAGCGAC
>CAZZAU010000238.1:0-2408 GCA_964652725.1 uncultured Dehalococcoidaceae bacterium
GACCCCCAGCCGCCTTAGCACGTTGGCGAACCTGCACACGTCCCGGTGCAGCTGCTGGTAGGTCAGTATCCTGGTATCACCGATGTCCCCTTCCCAGACCAGGGCCGCCTTGTTCCGGCGCCAGGTCTTCAGGTGCCGGTCCAGACAGTTGTAGGAAACGTTCAGTTTGCCGTTGATGAACCACTGGTGCTTGCCTTCGGCGAAGTCAGCCTCCACCACCTTGTCCCACTTCTGGAACCAGTCAAGCTGCTCTGCCAGCTCCCCCCAGAACCCCTCCGGGTCATCCAGGGACCTCTGGTATAGCTGCCTGTATTCATCCATACTCTTGATATGCGCGGACCGGGTGAACTCTGCGGGGGGAGGGAAAATACGCTTCTCCCCCATCATCGTCTCGATTCCTTTTATCTCACTCATCAACTCCTCCGTTCATGATTAAGCGCAACTCGTCGCCGGCGCTGCGCGTTTACCAGTCTTTGCTTGAACCCTGTTGCCGGGACAGCACCCTTCTGCCCCCTGCGCCAGCCCTGCTACTCCGATGAGGTAACGCCCATCAACTGCGTGTAGGCGCTGTTCAGCCGGCTGGCGATGGTTCCCGCCAGGCCCCGGTGCAGCTTGCACCCTATGGCGGGATGGTTTTCGCACAGCCTGGCAAGCTCTTTCCCGGAAAAGGCCAGGGCATGGGTGGTCTCGATGGCTCGCACCGTGCTGTACATGCGAAACGGCGGCAGCGTGGCCGACCAGCAAACCAGTTCAAAGTTTGCCGCCGACTGTATCTGGCGGTGAGTCATCGGCCCCAGTTCCAGGTAGATGCCCACCAGCCCGTCCTCGATGATGTACATTTTCTCCGCCATTCTGCCCTGCTTGCCCAGACTTGCGCCTACCTCAAAGGTCTCACTGGTGGCCATATCAGCGAGGACTTTGAGCTGCTCTTCGTCAAGGTCGCGGATGGCAGAACACCGTTTCAGGACCTCGATCTTTTCCATACTGCCTCCTATACCGTATTTGATAATGGTTATGTTTCCAGCCCGGCCATCTGCCGTCTCAGCGCCTCGAGCCTGCCGGCGACGCTGCCCTCCAGCAGGCGGCTGCCCACCATTGCCCTGAAGCCGCCGATTACCGCCTTGTCCTCTCTGGTCTCCAGCACTATTTTCTTTCCCAGCAGACTGCTGAACCGGCTGGCCAGCTTTTCCTTCTCCTCTTCGCTCAGGGGAACGGCCGTGGTCACCGCCACCATTTCTATACCCCGATGGCTGTTGAGCAAACGCCCGTATTCTGCTCCTATCTCTTCCACCATAGCCAGGCTTTCCCGGCTGGACAGAAGGTACACCAGGTTAAGGGCCAGCGGTTGACAGTCTTTCAGCTCCCCCGCAAGCAGCCGCTTCTTTTCCGCGAAGGGCACGGACGGGCTTTCCAGGAACGCCTTGACTTCCGGCTCGGTGACGGTACGGACTATCTTCTCCAGGTCCGCCTGCCACCGCTCCGGCGCATCAGACTCCAGCGCTATCTCGAAAACCGCCCGGCCATACCGCCGGCCTCTTCTAGTCACAATGGCTCCTCATATACATGACCTCAGCCTTGCTTTTTCAGGGCGGAACTCTCTTCCACCATCTTATGGATAAGCTCGCGGTGCGCCGCGGCGTCCAGAGAGCGCTCGATGACTTTCTCCGCCGCCATAATGGTAATGTCGGCCACTTCCCTGCGCAGCTGGTCGATGGCCTCATCCCGCTCCCGCTGGATTTCACTGCGGGCCCGCCCGATAAGGGCTTCTGCCTCCTCCCTGGCGTTCTGACGGGCCTTCTGTTTCATTTCCTCCGCAGCCTGGGCCGCCCTGGCAATGCGCTCCTGCCCCTCCCTGCTGGCCTCCTCCAGCCGCTTGCGCGTTTCTTCCCCGGTGCGGGCGGCCTCTTCCCTGGCGGCATCCGCCTGCTCCATGCTTTCCTTCACCCGCCGCGAGCGCTCGTCCAGCATCCTTATCACCGGCCGGTAGGCCACGAAGTACAGCGCCACCAGCAGAACCGCCACGTTCACTATCTGCGCCAGCAGGGTAGCCGGGTTGATGCCCAGTCCTATCAAACCTTCCATAGTCCGCTCTCTACCGGATGAACAGCACCGCCAGGAGCACTATGCCCATGATGAAACTGGCACCCAAAATTGCAGCGGCAATAATAATCCCAATGGAAACCGGAATCCCATCCTGTCCCATATCGACCTCCTACACTATCAATGCCAGGATAATAGCAATAATCAGCGCGTAGATGCCTATCGCCTCACAGAAAGCGGTCACCAGAATCATGTTGGTCAATATGGGACCGCTGGCCTCGGGATTGCGGGCTATGCCCTGCAAAGCGGAATAGCCGATAAGCCCGATGCCGAGGGCCGGCCCCCACAGCCCCAACCCCGCCGTCAGC
>CAZZAU010000239.1:0-2406 GCA_964652725.1 uncultured Dehalococcoidaceae bacterium
AGGCGGCCAGCGTCTCCCCGCTGGCGATGGGGCGGAGATAGCGCTGCCTCTGCTCCTCGCTGCCGTGCTCGAAGACGGGCACTGCTGCCAGGCCGGAACTCGCCAGGAGGATGGCGGCGGTGGCGGCACAGACCCGGCTTATCTCCTCGATGACCAGGCACGTCTCGGTGGCCCCGCCCCCGCTGCCCCCGTAATCTTCCGGGAAGCCTATGCCGGTAAGCCCGATGCCGGCCATTTTGCCGATGTTCTCCGCCGGGAATCGGGCTTCGCGGTCGATTTCAGCGGCCACCGGCTCCAGCTCTTTGGCGGCGAAGTTGGCTGCCAGTGTCTTGAACATTTTCTGGTCTTCGGTCAATGAGAAGTCCATGACTGCATACCTCCCCGGACAAAAATAATCTCAAGCAGGTGTTTAGCGATTTCCCGGTCCCGGGATTAAGTCACTTAAAATTAAGACAAATACCCGGCATTGTCAATCCCGGCCGGTAACCAGTGAAGCATAGGGTCTATCCGCCCGGTTGCCTGTTTCCTGTCCACAAGAGAG
Organism: uncultured Dehalococcoidaceae bacterium; assembly: GCA_964652725.1. Taxonomy (GTDB): domain Bacteria; phylum Chloroflexota; class Dehalococcoidia; order Dehalococcoidales; family RBG-16-60-22; genus CAZZAU01. The sequence continues at coordinate 542 of CAZZAU010000239.1, forward strand.
TGTTCCAGATGGTATAATTGCTCGAAAAGCCGGCGGGGAGCAAACCCGTAACGCGAAAGGAGGCATGGAATGATCTACCTTGAAGCTTCACTGAGAGTCGTGCCCGGAAAAATGAAAGAGCTTATGGAGGTGTTTGAAAAGGAGTATCTGCCGCAGTCCAACAAGCTGGGGAGAAAGCTGGTGGCACAGTGGGCTACTTCCATAGGCACGCTGGACGAGATTGTTGACCTGTGGGCTTACGAAGACCTCTCCCACATGCAGCGCTTCAACGAAGCGAGGGCCAAAAGCCCGGAATTCGCATTGGCTTCGGAGCATCTGCGGGCGCTCATTGCCTACGAAGAGGTGCGGCTGCTGGTGCCCACACCGCTTTCCGAACTGAAGTAGGGTGAATACGCGCCTCTCTTAGCTTCCGTCTGTTTCCCTGAGCTTGTCCATGATTCTGGTCATGGCTTCGCCGGCCCTGGCCCGGATGAGGACATCCGCCTGCCCGTCCATCGGGGTGGGGCTGAGATTGATGATGACCAGCCGGGCGCCGGCATCCACCGCGTAAGAAGGGATGAGGCTGGTGGGGTAGACGGCGAGCGTGGAGCCGATGACCAGGCAAAGGTCGCCGGTCCTGGCGCAGCCCTCCGCCCGGTCGAACACCTCTTCCGGTAGCGCTTCCCCGAACAGCACAATGTCCGGCTTGAGAATGCCGCGGCAGACCTCGCACGCGGGCACTTCTTCCCCCGCATCAAGCCGGGCCCTGATTTGCTCCAGGGGGAAGCGGTGTCCGCATTGCAGGCATACCACCCGGCGCATACTGCCGTGCAGCTCAAATATCTTGTCCTCCGGAACGCCCGCCCGCTGGTGCAGGCTGTCCACGTTCTGGGTGATGACGCAGTGCAGTTTGCCCATCCGGTGCAGTCCGGCGATGGCGTGGTGGGCTGGATTGGGCTTCACCTCGGCGATCAGACGCTCCTTCCAGAGTAGATGCCACTGCTTCCGTCGGGCGGTGGGGTCGCTGATAAATCTCTGGTAGGTGAAGTCCTCCGGGTCAAACCGCTCCCAGATACCGCCCGGCCCGCGGAAATCAGGGATACCTGATTCGGTACTGACGCCCGCCCCGGTGAAGACCACCACCTTCCCGGAGGCTCTTATGAGGCGGGCCGCTTTTCCGGCCAGCTTGTCCAGTCCTCTGTCCGGGGGTTGATGTCTCCTGCTGAAGTGCACTTCGAGCTTTCGTCCTATATGGGCATTCCGGTCAGACTTTCGCGGAGCTTGCCGCCTTTGCGCGGCGCCGCTATCCACATGCAGATGGCGGACAGGGTGAAGGCGAAAATGCACAGCGTGAAGGCCGGGGTGTAGCTGCCGGTGAGGTCATGGATGAATCCCCCCAGCCACGGACCGATGACTCCCCCCAGCCCCATGCCGGTAAGCAATATGCCCGCGATGGCGCCGAAGTGCCTGCCATGAAAGATATCGGCCGCGGCGGCGGTGGTGGTCGGGGTGTAGGAGCCGCCGCCGTAGCCGAAGCTTACGGCGAACACATAGAGCAGCCAGGGCTGGGAGGTGTCGCTGACGGAAAGCAGCGCCAGCAGGCCGCCTATCATCAGCAAGCAGCCCAGGGTGATGGTCATCTCCCTGCCGATGACATCGCTGATGCCTGCCGACAGGGTGCCGGCGATGAGCATTATGCCGTAGAGGGCGAAGATGGAGGCGGCGAAGGTGCTGCTGTAGCCGATATCCTCGGCGAACTTCACCTGGTGCGCCAGCACAAGGTACGTGCCAAGGCCCCAGAACAAGAAGTAGGACATCATCAAAAGCCACAGCTGATACGTGCCCAGCGCCCGGCGCAGATCGGAAGAGCACCGCTGAACTCCAGT
>CAZZAU010000240.1:0-2405 GCA_964652725.1 uncultured Dehalococcoidaceae bacterium
CCAGAAAATGCGCGCATTCCCCCCGCAAAGGTTCGCCGGAGTCTAAGGGAACCACCTGGCCTTCGGCTTTGCGGGCCACGGGATAACGTTCGATCCAGTCGATCTGGTGCGGATAGAGCACAAGCTTCCGGTCCGGGGAAACGTCGTCGAACACAGCCATCTGCCGGTTGCCCACCACCACCAGCACCATGGAAAGGCCGAAGAAGAAGTCCGCGCCGTGGCAGAGGGCTTGCTGGAAGCCAAGCCTGACCCGGTCCTCAAAAGGCAACGCTTCCGCTTCTTCCAGGGAGGGCAGGTAAAGGGTGGGGGTCTGCATCTGTATCATATCCGCCATGGTGCCGGACATATAGGGGCGCGGGGCTACCGTGTACACGATGCGGGGGCGGCTGTTGAGCCTGGAGGTATCGCCCCACCCCTTGCAACTGGCCAGCATGCCTATGCCGTACATCACCGTGCTCAGCTCTCTGGCGAAAGGCTTGGTGATGGGTATCCATTTGCTGGGATAATCGCCGGAACGGCCCGAGGTGTGCACCCAGAAGGCCGGGTCCATGGGCAGGGGGGCTTCTCTCTTATCGCTCAGCTCGGGGGTGTAATCGTGGTAGGAGGTCAGGGGTGTTGCCTGGCGGAACTCGTCCACCGTCTGCGGCCGGGAGCCGTTCATGATTTTTCTGCCCAGGGTGCAGCGGCCCATAAGCGCCATCTGCTCCTGGAGCAGCCGTTTCTGGACGGACATGAATTCCTCCAGGGAAAGGTGGAGAAAGCCGCAGCACATGTTCCAGAGCTCTTCGTTCCTTCCCTGGCGCAGAAGCTCGCTGGCTGTGGGCACCGGTTAACCTCCCAAGCTGGACTTGCTTCCAGACTATGACACGTCTGCACCAGCTTGGGAAGTGATAAAGTTCTAGAACATAGTTCTATTTGAGGGGGAAGCGAGAGGAGAAGCGCGCCGCGATTAGCGGGCGCTGGCTAGACTTTCTTGCCTTTGTTTCCGGACTGGCTGCCCAGGCTCTGCAGCTTCTGGCTCAGCTCCTGGAAAGACTTGTCTTCCGGCTGCTTGCCCAGCTCCAGTCCGTAACTGAGGAAGAACTCCAGAAAATTGCGTAGCAGCTCCTTCATGCCGGAAGCGAAGTGATTGAACTCGTCTCTGCTGATGAAGTCCTGGTTTACCTCCTGATGACCGCCCAGCTGACTGTCAACGAGGTAATTCAGGAACTCAGAGTAGCTCATGTCACCGCGGTTCTCGTCTATCCTGCGGACGACTTCGGCATCAACGATCAGCATTCTTTTTTCTGCCACGCTGCGCTCCTTTAACCTGGATTAAAACAAAACCTGAAGGCGTACTTGCCCTCAGGTCACGACCGGCCTCCCGCCCCTGGCAATAGCTAAAGGATACCCTCATCATCCATTCCCAGCATTTCCTTAAGGGTGATGATAAGCTGAAGCAGCCTCTCCCCGTTCTCGGTTACCTGGTAGGTGACGGACGGGTTGCCCATCTTGATGCGGTCAATAAAGCCATGCCCCAGCAGAAACCCCAGGTATTTCTGTATCTGCCTGTAGCTCATGTTGGCGCTGTACATGATTTCGGTCTTCCCAGCGCCATTCTCGCCGATTTTCAGCATATCGGCAATGATTTCGATGTCGGAGCGCCGCCGGCTGACCCTCATCGACATCCCCCTCTGGCTGGTTTTCGAACTTTGCTGGTTCGGTAGAACTATTGTACTGGGCTGCTAGTCCAATGTCAATAGTCACAGGGGGAATTGGATTGTTAAAAATCCTGTCCTAGAAACCCAGCAGGCCGGTGTACCAGGCCAGAATGTCCTGGCCCCAGAGGAGGGTGACCATTGCGCCCAGCGCCAGGAAAGGGCCGAAGGGTATGGTTTCCCGCCGTTGTTTCCTCCGCAGCAGGATGAGGAGGACGCCCGCCACCCCGCCGATGATGGCGGCCAGGGTGATGGCCAGTAGCACCAGACCGGAGCCGGTGGCCAGACCGATGACCCCGGCCAGCTTGATGTCTCCCTGTCCCAGCCCTTCCTGGCGGTAAAAGGCCAGGGCGGCCAAGTAGATTACCAGTATGAAGAGGAACCCTATCAGTCCGCCGGCGGCGCCGTGTACGATGCCCGTCCACGGCCAGGCAAGCTCCAGCGGGAGGAGTCCGGGTGGGGGGCGGAAGACATCGATGAGCAGCGCCGCCGCCATGGCGGGGAAAGTTATCTTGTTCAGGATGAGCCGGTGCTCCAGGTCAATAACTGCGATGACCAGGAACAGGCTGCCGTAAAAAAGGATGACCGCCAGCTCCGCGCCGGGCCCATAGTGCCAGAAGCTGAAGGCGAAGAGGAGTCCCGTGCCCACCTCCACCCAGAATGAGCGCTGCGGGATGAGCGCTCCGCAGTACCGGCAGCGGCGGCGCA
>CAZZAU010000241.1:0-2366 GCA_964652725.1 uncultured Dehalococcoidaceae bacterium
GGCTAGAAAAGGGCAGCCGCCCGCCAGCGGCGGATTCGAGCGGCAGATGTTCCCCGCAGTATGCGATGAGTGCGGCAGGGAGACAGAAGTGCCGTTCAAACCGACGGAGAACAGACCTGTTTACTGCAGGGACTGCTACAGCAAGATCAAGCTGAACCAGTAACCGCAGTCCTTTTTCAACCTGACTACTGGCGATAACCGTCCGGAGTTCGCAAGAGCTCTTTGAGTTTGCGGAGAGCGAGTTTTGTTGTGTCCGTAGAAGTTTTATTGCGTGAAGGTGAAACCCAGGAATCATTGCTGCGGCGTTTCCAGAGAAGGGTTCAGATGACCGGTGTGCTGCGTGAAGCGAAATCACACCGGCACTTCGTGTCCAGGCGCGATGCGGCGCGTGAAAAAGCGAGAAAGAACGCCCGGCGAAGGCGTCGCAGCTGACGCGGCACAGGCCATCGACCTGCTAGCCGGAGAGTACGGCGACCGTGTCTGGCAGCCGGACGGCCAGTCCCTGGCCGCGCTCGTGCGCACCATCCTTTCTCAGAATACTTCAGATACCAACTCCCTCAGAGCCCTGGCATCCCTTGTGGCCGCGGCGCCGGCGGATGAATTGGCCCGGAGCATAGCCGGAGGCGGGTTGGCCAGGGTCAAGGCGCGCTATATCAAGCAGGCCCTTCAGGAGATACAGCGGTTGAGAGGCCGCCTGGAGCTCGATTTCCTGAGTGAGTTGCCGCTGGACGAGGCAAGGGAATGGTTGCTGCGCTTGCCCGGCGTGGGTGCCAAAACCGCGAGCTGCGTTCTCCTTTTTGCGCTGGGCAAACCGGCGCTGCCGGTGGACACCCACGTCTTTCGGGTGGCCCGGCGGCTGGGGCTATTGGGCGCGGGAGTCGCGGTGGAAGCAGCCCACCGGGTGCTGGAGCATCTGGTACCCGCCGTACGGGTCTATGAGTTTCACATGCTGATGACTGAGCACGGACGTAAAGTATGCCGGGCACACCGTCCCCGCTGCCCGGAATGTGTCCTGGGCACGGTCTGTCCCAGCTACGAACTGTTTACCGGCCAGCCGGCTGCGGCTGGGCGGCGGGTTGGGCGGTTATGACGGTTCCCGCCTTCACCGTGGTAACGGGGGCCAGCAAGCTGTCCACTTCAAGCACCTGTGCCTCGGAGTCCTCCAGCCGCCATTTCCCGGTCTGAACTTCCAGGATGGACACGTCTGCTTCCATTCCCGGTCTGAGGCTGCCGATGCGGTTATCTTCGCCCAGGGCGCGGGCCGGGTTAGCGGTGGTCATGGCCACTACCTGTGCCAGGTCCAGTCCCAGCCCCAGGAACTTGGTCATGGTCACGGTGAGGCCGTAGACAGGGCCTCTCAGGTTCATATCGCCCAGGTCCGTGCTGATGGTGGTGGGCAGGATTCCCTGGGCCAGACCCCGGCGGGCCACCTCGAAATTAAAGTTATTCTTGCCCAGCGCCGTGTCCAGAATGACGCCCCGCTCCATGGCGGCACGCAGCTCGGGAAGGGCGTTGCCATCCGTATCAAAGGCGCTGCCGGACTTGCTGGTGAAAACGTGGCTGAGGATATCGCCAGCTTCCATCAGGGAAAGTGCCTGGCGGGTCACCTCCGGCGGCACCTGCTTCTTGAGGTCGCCGATGTGTATCATCACCGGCATATCGAACTGGCGGGCCATCTGTTTTACCGTTTCCACTACTTTGACGCCGTCCCGGGCCACGGTATTGCCCACCAGCCTCAGCTTCATACCCTTGATCAGGCTCCGGTATGCGCCCAGGGTGGCGGCAATGCCTTCCAGGTTAACCTCTTCCCAGTCCCTCAGCTCCGGCATAATGGAGAGCCCCTGCGAGCTCAGGTGGAGGAAGCAGAATACCCGGGTGCGGGATGCCGGGATGACGTAGCGGGGAAAACCGCCGAAGATAGCTTCGCCGGTGCTGCCCCCGTCCACCACCGTGGTCACCCCCTGGTTCACTCCGGCCGCATCCGGGTCCACGCTCATGGTGAGCAGGCTGCCGGCGGCGTGGCAGTGCATATCGATGAGCCCCGGTGTGACGATTCTGTCGGCGGCCTCTACTATCTGCCGGCTTTCCTGGGGAGAGATGCCTTTCTCCACCGCGGCAATCTCGTTCCCGTTGATGGCAACGTCCATCGGCCCGTCTATGTTCTGTGCCGGGTCTATGACCCGTCCGCCCCTGATGAGCAAATCGTACATGGTGGCCTCCTTCGCCAGAGAAAAAGTTCGCGGTCGTTTTTGTCCCTTAGCGGTTCCCGGACAGACTCTATAGTAGCATATTTCCATCCCGTCAGTACATTTTGCTATAATGCTGATATTCGCTGGAGCGGGAGGCAGCCGGTTATGGAGCCGCAG
>CAZZAU010000242.1:0-2359 GCA_964652725.1 uncultured Dehalococcoidaceae bacterium
TGGGACCGGATAGAGAGAGCCCACAGCACGTTCCGGTGCTCCTGGAGGAGGCCATGAAGGCGCTGGCCGTCCAGCCCGGCGGACGCTACATAGATTGCACGGTGGGCGGCGGGGGGCACGCCAGTGCCATCCTGGAACGCAGCTCTCCGGGCGGGCAGCTACTGGGAATCGATGCGGACCCCCATGCGATAGAGACCTCCCGCGCCACGCTGGAGCCTTACCGGAACTCGGCCCTTCTGGTCAATGACGACTTTTCCAATCTGCAGGCGGTCTGCCTGAAATATGATTTCCTGCCGGTACACGGCATCCTGTTTGACCTGGGCCTCTCCTCGCTGCAACTGAGCAGCGACCGCGGTTTCAGCTTCATGCGTGATGCCCCTCTGGATATGAGGTTCAGCCCGGCGCAGGAAACGACGGCTGCAGATATTGTCAACAATGCTTCCGAAGCCGAGCTGGCGGACGTGCTCAGGAACTACGGAGAAGAGATTCGCAGCCACCGCATAGCCAGGACTATCGTGCGGGAAAGGCCCGTTACCTCTACCCTCCACCTGGCCAGGATTGTGGAGAAGGCCGTGGGCGGAAGACGGGAAAAGATCCACCCGGCCACCAGGACTTTTCAGGCGCTACGGATTGTGGTCAACCGGGAACTAGAGAAGCTGGAGGCCGGCCTGAAGCAGGCCCTGGAGCTTCTGGGGTATGAGGGGCGACTGGTGGTCATCAGTTACCACTCTCTGGAAGACCGCACCGTCAAGCGGTTCATGCAGAGGGAGGCCAGGGGTTGCATTTGTTCTCCAGGAACACCCGTCTGCACCTGCGGGCACAAACCCCGTCTTAGACTGGTCTCAAGGCGGGTAATTACCCCGTCCCCGGCCGAGGTGGCCGCCAACCCGCGCAGCCGCAGCGCCAAGCTCAGAGTGGCGGAGCGCATAATCAACCGCTCTGATGGCGGCCAGTCCGGCGAGATGAGCGGCCTCTGGCTGGAGATGAAGGGCAGGGCCTGGAAGAACCCGGTATTGCTGAAAAAGCTGCAGGCGATATTTGCCGCGGCCTGAGCCGTTACTGGCTCGGAACATACAAAGAGCGGAGGGGCGGCAGAACAGAAAGCCCGGTCAGAGCCGGGAGAAGGGGTACCAGGAAAAGCATAGCCTTTCCCCTATCCTGATAAGGTCATGAAATAGCAGCCAGGGCGACAAAGGAGGACCGAGCGATGTAGATATGAGGAAGCCAGGGGGAAGTGAATCACTGAATAGGAGGGCTTTTTAATGGGAAATCGAACGATAGCAGCCATCGACGTCGGCACCACCAAAGTATGCACGGTGATCGCGGACATGGGCGATGGCGGCTTCCCCAGGATTGTGGGGGTGGGCATCACTCCGTCGCTTGGACTGCATAAAGGCCTGGTGGTCAATATCAATGAAGCCCGGGAGTCAATCCGCGAATCGGTGCGCCGGGCGGAACAGTCCAGCAACTACAAAGTGGAATCAGCGTATATCGGCGTTACCGGCAGGCATGTTACCTCGCTGAACAACCGGGGCGTGGTGGCCATCACCCGTAATGACCGCGTGGTCCGCCCCGGTGACCTGAAGCGCGTCCTTGCCTCTGCCCAGAGCATCAAGGTACCCAGTGACCGCAAGCTGCTCCATGTCATCCCGCGCACCTACGCCGTGGATGGCCAGATGGGAGTCAAGAACCCGGTGGGTATGCACGGGTTCCGGCTCGATGTGGAGACGCATGTCATCACTGCGGCCATAACCTCTATCCAGAACCTGGTCAAGTGCGTACGTAGCCTCGGCATTGACATAGAGGACCTGGTGCTGGAACCGCTGGCCAGCAGCGAAGCCGTCCTGACCGATGATGAAAAGCAGGTAGGCGTGGTGCTGGCGGATATCGGCGGCGGCACCACGGACATCGCCGTGTTCAAAGAGGGCAGCATCTGGCACACCTCCATACTGCCCGTGGCCGGATATCAGCTCACCAGGGACGTGTCCATCGGCCTGGGGCTGCCCTTCGACGTGGCCGAGGAGATGAAGAAGAGATACGGCAGTGTTATGCCGGTCTACGAGGGCCGGACGGAGAACCCCGCCATCTCGCAGGACGGGCACGGTGTCTCCTACCAGGACCTGTGCGATATCATCCGGGCCCGGGTGGAGGAGATACTCAAGCTCATCCTGCTCGAGCTGCCCAACTCCGAATATGAGACGCTGGTCCCGGCGGGCCTGGTGCTCACCGGCGGCAGCTCCAACCTGGCGGGCATGAGCACGCTGGGGCGGGATATACTGCAGCTCCCGGTCAGGGTGGGTTCTCCGGCCAACGTGGGCGGCATCTCTGACGTCCTCTGCGACCCGGCGTACGCCACCAG
>CAZZAU010000243.1:0-2354 GCA_964652725.1 uncultured Dehalococcoidaceae bacterium
ATCGGGGCGGCGGTGAAACTGCTTCTCGACGCCGGCGCCAGCGTTACCATCGGCGAAAGCGCCGGCGGCATGTGGCGCCCCAGCCGCAAGAGCTTCGGCAAACTGGGAGCATTTGCGCTGGCCCGCAGGCTCGGCGTGGACTTCATCGTCTTCGAAGAACACGCCCGGGACTGGGTGAACATCGATATCGGCGATATCGAAGACGGCCACCTGCGTTCCGTCATTATGCCCCGCTGCGCCTATGAAGCGGACAGGCTGGTGTATCTGCCCTGCGTCAAGACCCACAACCTGGCCCGCTACTCGGGCTCGATGAAGCTGACAATGGGCTTCATGCACCCGGGACAGAGGCGCGGCATGCATCTAGGTCACCTGGAAGAAAAGATAGCGGAGATGAACCTGTGCTGGCAAGCGGACCTCACCATTGCCGACGGCCGGAAGGCGTTTGTCGCCGGCGGACCTTCCTCCGGGCAGGTGGTGACGCCCGACACAGTCCTGGCCTCGGGCGACATGGTGGCCATCGACGTGGAAGCGGTGAAGCTGATTCTTGGTTACGGCGCCCGGAACCGGCTCCTCCCGGACCCCTGGCAGCTGCCGCAGATAGCCACGGCGGTGAAGCTCGCCTTGGGCGCGGGAAAAGACGGCTACACTGTGGTGCAATAACACCCTCCGCAACGCCGTTCACCTCCGAAATGTTATATCTTTTTTAGATTTCCATCCCTGCATTTTATTACTATTCAACCTCCCACAGCCTAGAATGGATGAGTAGAAGGGCCAGCCCCTGCCTTGCCGGTAAGGTTTGGCCTGAGATAACCGTAAGGAGGCTGAAATGAAACTCTTTCGCCAGGCTAACTGGCCACTTATCGTCGCGGCTCTGCTGGTTGTTCTGCTGGCCGGCCTTATCGCCTGCGCCGCTCCCCAGAGGGTGCCGGCCGGTACTGCCCCCACGGCCCCGGCGCCGCCGCGGCTCTTTCCCGACATAGACGCGCTCACCGCCCGGGTGCTCGTTCAGGGCGGCCAGGTAACCGACACCGTTATCGTCAGCGTGGGCAGCCCTGGCCTCGAGACATCCTTTGACTGGTCCGGAGAATTCGTGTACTATCTGGATGCCGAACCGCCCACCGGTACCGACGAATCGGCTTTGACCGCGGAAGGGACGTACAAGGTCAGCGTTGAACCTTCCATCACCTGGGAAGGAGTAGAACCGGGAGAGCACATCTTTTCCGTCCAGCTCGTCGACAGAGACCGCACGCCGCTGGATGTGCCGGTAATCGCCACGGTGGCATTCCCCGTCCCCACCCCGGGGAGTCCGTCCCCTGCCGTGCAGGCGCTTACGGTGAGCATCCTGTGCCGGGTAGGCTACGTCCCGCCGGGAATGGGTGCCCCGCTCCTTCCCACCGCGGACTTCGCCTGCGGCGAAGTAAACGTCAGTCCGCAGGTGCGCAACTTCAGAGTGTCCGCCGAGAATATCGGGCAACCTCCTACTCCGGGCGAGGGCCATTATATCTACTACTTCGGCGCTGAGCCGCCCACCACTCCGGGCCAGGAAGCGCTGACTGAACCAGGAACCTACGTCATCACCGCAGACAGCACTATCACCTGGACCGCCGTGGAGCCCGGCCAGTACACCATCTGGGTGCAACTGGTGAACAATGACAACACCCCGCTTGAGCCGCCGGTGGTGGCGCGGGCGGAGGTGGTAGTCGCCGAGGACGCCCAGCGCTTCTAAAACAGATACCCTCTTTACGCCGGATGGACAGAGAGGGGAGCCGGGCCCGGCTCCCCTCCACCCTGCAAGCTATGTGCCGACAACGTTGCCGCGCCGTGTTTCGCTTCGCCAGCAACGACAACACCAGCCAGATTGAGCAAAAGGCGCCAATGCGCGCAGTTGACAAACCGGAAAAGCTTGTGTAACCTTTCAGTAAAAGCCTTACATCGGGTCTTTTTTTTGTTTAAGGGGTCAGATGGAGCTGTCCAGAATTACCCGCCAGTTTACCGAAAGCATCATACGGGATATGACCCGGGTGGCGCTGCGCCATCCCGGCAGCATCAACCTCGCGCAGGGGTTTCCGGATTTCCCGGCACCCGAGCCCATCAAGCGTGCCGCCATCGAAAGGCACTGCAACCAGTACGCCGTTACCTGGGGCATCACCTCGCTGAGGCAGGCCATTGCCGCCAAAGCCCGGCGCTGGAACAGCATCGAAGCGGACCCGGATGCCGGCATCACCGTCACCTGCGGCGCCACCGAAGCTATGATGGCGTCCCTGAAGGCCATCATCAACCCGGGCGATGACATTATCATCTTTGAGCCGTTCTACGAGAACTACAGCCTGGACTGCCTGCTTTACGGAGCTACC
>CAZZAU010000244.1:0-2343 GCA_964652725.1 uncultured Dehalococcoidaceae bacterium
CTGCTTGTTGTGCGGCCGGTTCCGGTTGCGCATACCTGCTGATGCTGATATAATTGGTGCGCCGAATGCAACGGAAACGGGTGTGTTGAGACGTTGATATGAAAGCGGAAATCATGTCCATCGGTACGGAACTCCTGCTCGGGGAGATAGTTGACACCAATACGCCATATCTGGCAGGGCAGCTGCCGCTGCTGGGCATAGACCTTTATTTCACGTCGGCGGTGGGTGATAATGCCGGGCGGCTGCTGGGCGCTTTCAAGCAAGCCTGGAGCAGGTCTGACCTCATCCTCACCACCGGGGGGCTGGGTCCCACCCAGGATGACATCACCCGTGACGCTATTGCTGCCCTGCTGGGGGAAAAGCTGTACGTGGACTCCGCGCTAGAGGCGGAGATAGAGGAGTTTTTTGCCCGGCGCGGTCTGGAGATGCCCCGGAGCAACGTCAGACAGGCCATGCTGATTCCTTCCGCCACCGCCATACATAATCCCCAGGGCACCGCCCCCGGCTGGTGGGTGGAAAAGGAGGGGAAAATAATAGCCTGCATGCCCGGCCCCCCGGCCGAGATGCAGTATATGTGGGAGCATGAGGTACTGCCCCGCCTCCAGGAGAAGACAGGGGCGGTCATAGTCACCCGCATGGTCAAGACCTTTGGCGTGTCAGAGGCCAAAGTGGACGAGATGCTCTCTGACCTTACGCCCTCGCCCAACCCCAGCCTGGCTACTTACGCCAAGCTGGATGGCATTTACCTGCGCATCGCGGCCAAGGCGCCCACGCTGGAGGAAGCAAGGGAGATGACGGCAAGGCGCGAAGAGGATGTCCAGGCGCTACTCGGCGATATCATATGGGGCTTTGACGGTGATACCCAGGAAGGGGTGGCGGGAAGACTGCTGGCGGCGCGGGGGCTTACTCTGGCCGTGGCTGAGTCCTTTACTGGCGGGTTCCTGCTCAACCTTTTGGCCGGCGCTCCGGACAGCGTGCGTTTCTTCCGGGGTGGGCTGATGGCCGCCACTGACGAGGTCAAGGTGAACCTGGGGCTGGAACCGGCGCTGCTTGCGGGGAAGTCCGGCCCTGAGGTGGCGGAAGCGATGGCCGCTCTGGTCCGCCAGAAATTCGGGGCCTCCATCGGCATCGGCATTGAAGGCGAGGCCCAGCCGGAGACGGAGAGTGGTATGATTCCGGGTACAGTATTCATCGCCACCGATAGCGAACAGGCGGAACTGCACTCGGTGCAGAGCTATTCTGGCCGGCTCTATCAGATGAGGCGGCGGGCTGGCTATTACGCCCTGTTCGACCTGGTGAAGATGCTGCGCTGAACGGAGTACGGTCTCATACTCATGCGGAAGGTAGGGCTTTGCGGAGATATTGCCCCAGAGCGGGGCTGATATAAAACCTCAGCAAAATCGGAAAGGAGGCAAACAGAACGCTATGAAAGCAGTGGTCAAGACGGAAGCGGCCCCGGGGGCCAGGTACATGGATGTGGATACCCCGGAGCCGGGACCAAGAGACGTACTCATCAGGGTGAAGGCAGTGGCTATCTGCGGCACGGATATCCACATCATGGAGTGGACGCCGTACGCCCAGGCCAGAATCAAGCCGCCTATGATATTCGGTCACGAGTGCTGCGGAGAGGTGGTCAAGGTGGGTGACCAGGTGACCAGCTTCGCCGTGGGTGACCTCGTGGCGGTGGAGACGCACATCCCGGACGAGACCTGTTTCATGTGCCGCACCGGGCTGCAGCATATCTGTGAGAATATGGCCATCATCGGAGTGCATGTTGACGGCACCTTCGCCGAGTACGCCAGCATACCATCAGTATGCTGCTGGAAGCTGCCCGGGGATATCAACCCTGACCTGGGGGCGATTCTGGAACCCTGGGGGGTGGCGGTCAACGGCATCCTCAAGGGAGAGGTGAACAACCGCACCGTGGCCGTGTTTGGCTGCGGGCCCATCGGGCTGATGGGGCTTGGCTCCATTGCGGCGTTTGGCGCCAGCAAGATATTCGCCGTCGAGCCGGCGGAGGCCAGGCTGCAGATGGTCCCCCAGTTCGCTCCGGAGGCCGTGCTTATCAACCCGGCCAAGCAGGACGCCACAAAGGTCATTATGGAGGCCACCGGCGGCAGGGGCGTTGACGTCTCCATTGACATCAGCGGCAGCGAGAAGGGCATCCAGGGCACTTTCCGCGCGGTGCGCCGCGGCGGCAGGGTCAGTCTGGTGGGACTGCCTTCCGGCCCCGTCTCGCTTGACCTTACCGCGGATGTCATCTATAAAGAAGCCAGAGTTTACGGCAGCACCGGCCGCACCATGTGGCAGACCTGGTATGACATGCAGAACCTGATGGACTCA
>CAZZAU010000245.1:0-1054 GCA_964652725.1 uncultured Dehalococcoidaceae bacterium
CCGCACTTTTCACATGTCTCGTCGATCTCTTCTTCCTCCACCACCTCCACCCGGCACCGGCGTTTCATCAGGCCGGTGCTCTGCACAGCCACATCATAGGTGCCGCTGAGTCTGGCGGATACGGTGACCACCAGTATACCATCGGCCTCTTCCGCCAGCCTATCATAGGAGGTGGCAAATGTTTCCGGCGAGGGCACCGAGGTAACCGACACATATTTGTTCTTTGCCAGCTCACGGTAGAACTGCTCGCTGGTCATATCAACCCCGTCACGGTAGACCTTCTCCCCGAAGCGGAGGTTTATGGGGATGACGGTGATGCCCAGTTCTTTGACTACCTGAGGGGGGAGGTCAGCGATGCTATCGGTTACCACCCTGACCGGCATTTACGCCTTTTCCGCCTCCAGAACACTCACCGATAGTACGTGCGGGCCGACATAGGTACCGATGACCGGGCTCACGGTAGAGGTGTAGATTTTCTCCCTGGGGACAATCTTGCTCACGCGGTCGATGACCTCTTCGGCCTCGTCCGGGGTGGTGGCGTGCTCTACCGCCGCCAGCTCAATTGCGCTGAAGCCCTCCGCAAAGTTGACCAGGTAATCTTTCCCGGCGGCCCGGGAACGCACCCTGGTCAGCGGCGAAGCTTCGCCGTCGCGGATGGTGAGGATGGGCTTGACGGACAGCACGGAGCCCAGAAAGCTTCGCGCCCGGCCGATGCGCCCTCCTTTGGCCAGGTATTTGAGCGTATCAAAGAACATCACCGAGTGGCAGCGGGACATAGCCCGGCGCACAAACCCCACCATCTCCTCCAGGCTGGCCCCCGTCTTCGCCTTGTTCAGGGCGCTGATGACTATCAACCCCAGGCCCATTATGACCGTCTGCGAGTCTATCACCTCTATCCGGCACTTGCCCTCCATCAGCTCTTTGGCCTGCAGCGCCGATTGATAGGTGCCGCTGAGCTTACTGGAAAGGGTAACCACCAGGATTTCATCAGTCTCTTTGGCCAGTTTCCGGTAGCCCTCCAGGAAATCGGCTATGCCTGTGCCGCGAAAGCGGT
>CAZZAU010000245.1:1064-2337 GCA_964652725.1 uncultured Dehalococcoidaceae bacterium
GCGAGGGCTGGGTGGTGGTGGGAAACACGGCATCATGCACCAGCCGGTGGTAGAACTCCTCGGTGCTCATCTCCACGCGGTCCCGGTACACCTCTTCCCCGAACCGGACATAGACCGGCACCGTGGTTACTCCCAGCTCCGCCGCGAACTCCGGACTGATATCGGAAAGGCTATCGGTGACAATTTTTACCGTCATACCAGCACCACCTTCTTATTCTATGGAAACAATGTAATCATAATGCGGCTGACCACCTCGCACCACCTCGATTTGCAGCCGGGGATAGCGCTCGCGTATGTCCGCGGCTATCTGCTCGGCTGCCTCCGGCTTGGTATCAGCCCCATAGTAGATGGTTATCACTTCCGCCCGGTTCATATCCAGCTTGGACAGCATCTTGTGCAGCACGTCCAGGCTGGTCTGACCAGCCGCCACCAGGTCCCCGTCCAGAAAGCCGATGGGCTGCTTCCTCTTGATTTTAAGGTCGCCCAGCTTGGCCGCCCGCACCGCGCGGCAGATCTCGATGGTCCTCACCCCGGACATAGCCCGGGTCATTATCTCCACGTTATGATTCAAACTGGCTTCATAATCGAAGGCGAGCAAAGCCGCCACCCCCTGAGGGACGGACACCGATGGCAGCACCGCCACCGTCTTTTCCGTCAGCGACTGCACCTGGCCGGCCGTGGCGAGGATATTCTTGTTATTGGGCAGGATTATCACCTTGTCCGAGCTGACCGAGTTCACCGCCTGGAGCAGGTCCTTGGTACTGGGGTTCATGGTCTGCCCGCCGGGGACAATGGCGGTTGCCCCCAGGCTGGTGAACACATCGTTCAGTCCCTCTCCGGCCAGAACGGCTACTATGGCGGTGTCCGTGGCCGGAGACTTGTCCTTCTGCATCTCCAGAAAGTCCTGGTGCTGCTCGTCCATATTCCGGATGGAAACCTGGTGCAGGGTGCCCAAGGCCGCGGCATAGGAAAGGATATCTCCCGGGTCCAGGGTATGGATATGAATACGGGCGGCTGACTCGTCTCCCACTACAATCAGGGACTCGCCTTTCTTCATCAGCTTCTTTTTTATCTTGTCCACCGCGATCTTCTCGCCTTTGAGGAGAAACTCGGTGCAGTAGCCGTAGGGCACCTCCTCCGCCGCAATCATCTGGGGCATCTTGGTGGCGTGCAGCCCGCTCACGATTATCTGGGGGCGGCGGAAGCGCATCTGCTCCATCTCTCCCCGGAGGTAGCGCAGGGCGCCGTCCAGGATGGTGTGCAATCCCTGGCC
>CAZZAU010000246.1:0-2325 GCA_964652725.1 uncultured Dehalococcoidaceae bacterium
GAGGGCGTAATAGACAGCACACAGGCCGAGGAGTTCCTCACCTGGTGGCAGTCCAGACCTGATGTCCCGGCCGGCCCCGGCTTCAGGGGTCCACAGGGCATGCGCGGCTTCGGCGGTATGCACGGCTTTAGTGGTATGCGCGGCTTCGGCGGTTCGGGCGGCTTCGGCGGCCCCTGTTTCCCGCCGGTTCCGGCAGAGTAGTAGACAGCGCCTCACCGGCGTTACCGGGACAAATCAGCAAGAAGGAGGGGGATTTCTCCCCCTCCTTCTTGCTTACGAACAAATTAACAATTTCTTAATATTTAGGGTATAACATAAATAGAAGGCAACAAGGTCGGTGCTTGGAGATGGCAGTCAAAAGGGTTCTTGTGGTGGACGATGACGCCAATACGGTGGAGCTGGTGAAGCTGTACCTGGGCCGGGACGGGTACCGGGTGCTCACCGCCTATAACGGCGTGGAAGCCCTGCGCCTTGCCCGGGAGGGCCGTCCCGATATCATCGTCCTGGACCTGATGCTGCCGGGCGTGGACGGCCTTGAGGTTTGCCGTACCCTCAGGAACGAGTCGGACGTGCCCATAATCATGCTTACCGCCAGGACCACGGACGAGGACAAGCTGGCCGGCCTGGGGCTGGGGGCGGATGACTACGTGACCAAACCCTTCAGCCCGAGAGAGCTGGCCGCCAGGGTCAGAGCCGTGCTCAGGCGTCTGCCCGGAGAGCGTGGCCCTGAGGAAGTCAACCGCGGTCATCTGAAGGTCAACTTCCTCAAGCACGAGGCCTCCCTGAAAGGCAGGCCCCTGAATCTCACCGAAGTCGAGTTCAAGCTGCTCGGCACTCTGGTCAAAGAGCCGGAGCGGGTGTTCAGCCGGCCGGAGCTTATCGAAAAGGCCCTGGGCAATGATTACGAGAGCTTCGACCGGACCATCGATGTCCATATCCTGAACCTGCGGCGCAAACTGGAACCTGACCCCCGTCAACCCAGGCACATAAGAACGGTATATGGCGCCGGATATAAGTTTTCAGAGGCCGCAGGTGACACATAGTCTGCGCTTCCGCCTTATGATGGCGTTCACCCTCGTAATACTGGTGACGGTTGGCGCGGTATACCTGTTCGCCCGTCAGACGACCGGCGGCGAAATCCGCCGCTACGGAGAAAGGCTGGAACAAGCCCGCTCCGCCAGGATAGTGTTCGAGCTGCACCATTACTACCTTGAACACGAGGGCTGGCAGGGCGTCCAGCCTTACGTGGTGCAGTGGGGCAATCTCTACGGCCAGCGCATCGTCCTGACCAACCCTGCCGGAATAGTGGTAGCTGATTCCCAGGAAGAGCTGCTGGGACAGCGGTACCAGCCTCAAGTGCCTGGCAGGCGCCTGACGCCGTCAATGCCGATGATGGGCGGCAACCCGGGTACTCTCTACATCAGCCCCGAACCGGCGGCGGACTTCCCCTCCCCAACGAGCCTGTCCGCAGCCATAGGCCGCTTTCTCATCTGGGGCACCTTGCTGGCGGTTGCCCTGGCCCTGTTGCTGACCTTCTTCCTGTCCCGCCGCATCTCGGCCCCGGTGAGAGCACTTTCCCTTGCCTCCAGGCGGCTGGGCCGAGGGGACCTCTCCCAGCGGGTGCAGCTCAGCGATAAAGGTGAGATGGGAGAGTTGGCGCAGGCCTTCAACTTCATGGCCGGTGACCTGGAGCGGGCCGAGCGACTGCGCCGCGGTATGGTGGCGGACGCCGCCCATGAGCTACGAACACCACTGTCCAATGTCAGGGGCTATATTGAAGCCATCCGCGACGGAGTAAAAGAGCCGGATGCCGCCACCATGCAGATTCTGGAGCAGGAAACACACCTGCTGTCACGCCTGGTGGATGACCTGCAGGAGCTGAGCCTGGCGGAAGCAGGTGAACTGAGGCTGGACATCCGGTCGGAAGATATGGCCGCTCTGATCGGGCAGACTGTGGCAACGGTACAGGCACAGGCGGCGGCAAAAGGCGTCTCCTTATCCGTCAGTCTGCCGCCAGGACTGCCGCCGGTGAGAATTGACCATAATCGCATCAGCCAGGTGCTGCGCAATCTTCTGGAGAACGCCCTGGCCCACACTCCCACAGGCGGCAGCGTTAACGTGACCGCCGGGCAGCAAGGCGACTGGATAGAGACAGCCGTTACCGACACCGGGGAAGGCATTCCCGCTGAAGAACTGCCCAATATTTTCGAGCGTTTCTACAGGGTGGACAAGTCCCGCGCCAGGACCACCGGCGGCAGCGGTCTGGGCCTGACCATCGCCAGGCGTCTGGTTGAGGCTCACGGCGGCAAGATAGAAGCGCGCAGT
>CAZZAU010000247.1:0-2290 GCA_964652725.1 uncultured Dehalococcoidaceae bacterium
GAGAGGGAGACAGAGAGGGATTCAAGCCGGGATTCGTACCCGCTAGCTCAGCACCTGCGGGTTTACCGGGTACTTCGGTCGCTCCCCGCGGAACACCCGCAGGATTTCTTCGGCGATGGTGATGGCCATCCGCTTCATAGCCTCGGCGGTCATGCCGGCGTTGTGCGGAGTGGCGATGAAGTTGTCCAGGCCGAGCAAGGGGTGGACCGAAGGCGGCGGCTCATGCACGAAGACATCCATAGCCGCCCCGGCAATCCCCCCGCGCACCAGAACATCGTAGAGCGCCGCCTCGTCAACGATGCCCCCCCGTGAACTGTTCACCAGAAAGGCGTCCGGTTTCATCAGGCCCAGCTCCCCGGCACCGATAAGACCGGCCGTCTCCCCGGTCAGGGGGACGCAGATTACCACAAAGTCGGCTTCCCGCAGCACCTCGTCCAGCTTCTCCCGTTTGGTTATGCCAAGCTCCTGCGCCTTCTCCTGGGACACGTAAGGATCATAGCCGGTGAAGGCCATATTTAGCGCGGCCCGGCACTGGCGGGCCAGGGTGGCGCCAATCCTGCCCGTGCCCACCAGCCCCAGCGTTTTGTCCTTCAACTCCGTGCCGATGTAGTCCTCGCGCCGCTGCAATCTTCCTTCCCGCAATACGCGGTCGGAGACGCTGATTTTCTTGGCCAGCGAGAACATCAGCCCCAGGTCATGCTCGGCTACCGACTCGGCGTTGGCCTCCGGAGTATTGACCACCACGATTCTTCTCCGCGTGGCGGCGGCTACATCGATGTTGTCATAGCCAACGCCGTGCTTGGCGATGATTTTCAGGTTGTCCGCTTTTTCCAAAAGCGCGGCATCTATCTTGCTCACCCTGACCCCGATGGCATCTGCATCGCCTATTACGTCCGCCAAGGTCCTGCCGGGCATATCCGGCAGGTAGATTACCTCCGCTTCTTTCCCCAAAATTTCCAGGCCTTCTCTGGCAATGGTCTCGGTGATGACCGTCTTCTTACCGGGCACGGCTTCCTCCTCGACCAGGCCTATTTACGCGCGAACTTGTGCAACACATCCTGGCCGCGGTCAATCTTGTTGTGCGTGAAGGCCACGTCTCCAACGTAGATGTCTCCGCGTGAATCCAGGGCGATGGTATGAGGGGCCCAGAAGAGGGCCTTGTCCAGTTCACCTGACTCGGTACCCCAGCGGGCCAGCAGCTTGCCCTCCGGGCTAAATATGCTAACCCGCAGGCACAGCTCGGACACATACACGGCGCCTTCGCCATCGATGAACACGTCGGTGGGACGGAAGACATCTTCCCATTGGTCGAGAAACTTGCCCTGCGAATCGAAGATCTGGATGCGGCTGTTCTCACGGTCCGGAATCCAGACCCGTTCCTGCTTGTCTACCCAGATATCGTGGGGCAGGCGGAACTCGCCCGGCCTCCACCCCGGTCCGCCCCAGGAAAGCAGCAGCTTTCCCTCGGAACTGAACTTGTGTACCCGGGCATTGCCATAGCCGTCGGCAACGTAAATGGTCCCCGAATCGGCAACGGCCACGCCGGTGGGGCGGTTGAAGGGCGGCCCTCCTCGCTTGATGGTGGTCAAGCTCCAGAAGAAATCGGCCCACTCCTGCACATAACCTGTATCGTAAGGCTGGTCTTCATTACCCAGGGTCATCAGCAGCTTCCCTTCCGGGGTGAACTTGCGCACGGTGTGGTTCTTGTCATCGGTGCACCAGATGGAGCCGTCCGGGTCCACGCCGCTGCCGTGGGCACGCTTGAACAACCCCTTCCCCCAGGAGGTAAGGAAATTGCCTTCCCGGTCAAAGACCATTACCGGATGCTCGGGGCTCCGGTTCAGGATATATACGCGGTCCTGACTGTCGGTGGTAATTCCACCGATGTCCAGGAATGATGCCCCCGGCGGCAGCTTGGCCCACCCCTCCACCAGCTCATAGGTGTGCTTCCCCGAACCGTACGGCATTTGACCATACCTCCTTCGCTTGTTTGGTGATGTGCGGGCGACCGAGCCCGCCGAGAAAATCCTAGTGCAACCGGCCTCCGCTGTCAAGCCGAAGCGCGCAGACGTCAGAGTTGACCATCCGGGCGGGATAAACTAAACTTAGCCGTAAATCCGCAAAGGGAGGCAGCAATGTTCGATGTTATCATCAGCGGGGGGCGCATCATCGATGGCTCCGGGAATCCCTGGTACTACGGGGACGTGGGCATACGCGGCGGGCGCATCGCGGCCATCGGCAAGCTCGCAGCGGCCGGCGCGCGCCGGTTGATAGAGGCAGAGGGAAGAGT
>CAZZAU010000248.1:0-2256 GCA_964652725.1 uncultured Dehalococcoidaceae bacterium
CTTGATGGCGATGTGCCCCTGGTCATGGTACATAGCGATGGCGGCGTCAAACTGGCCCTCGTGGGCGCGCAGAAAGACGGAATCCGGCGGCAGGGGGCCGGTCACATCCATTCCCTGCTTCCGTGCCTCCTCTATAGCCGGAGCAATGTACTTTATCTCCTCGTCCCCGAACAACCCGCCTTCACCCGAGTGGGGGTTGAGGCCGGAAACCGCTATCCTGGGCGAAGCGATGCCCATCTGCTTCACCGCGTCATTGGTCAGCCGGAGCACGGTGAGGATTCGCGGCGGGCGCGCCCGTTCGATAGCCTGTGCCAGCGAAACGTGGGTGGAGACATGGCTTACCCGCAGGTTGCCTGACACCAGCATCATAGCCACATCTTTAACTCCGCAAAGCTCGGCCAGGAGCTGGGTATGGCCATCATAGTGGTAGCCGGCATTGTTCAACGCCTCCTTGTTGATGGCCGAGGTAACAATGGCGTCCGCCGCCCCGGCCAGGGTCATTTCTGTAGCCAGCTTGATGTACTCGTAGGCCGCCTTGCCCGCCATGGTATCCACCCTGCCTCTGGTCAGCTTGTCCAGCTGGATGTTCTGCAGGTCTATGACTTCAACCAGGTCCTCCCGGAAAGAAGCTTCATCCACTTTTATGGCTTTAACCTTGCCGGGGGCGCCGGTGATGCGCAGCGCATCCTCCATAACCGCCGCGTCCCCCACCACCACCGGGCGGCATAGCGCCCTGATTTCCGGCAGCGCCAGAGACTTGGCCACGATTTCCGGGCCAGACCCGGCGGCATCCCCCATAGTAATGGCCAGTAATGCCTTGTTTTCCGCGCTCATGACAGAACCCCCTTCTCCAGGTATGCTATCGACCTGACAATGGCTTCTTCCGTACCGAAGCCGCCCGCTTTGGTGACCACCCTCATCCCTTCCCACTGCCCGCCGATGAACTCGCCGGCGGGCACACCCGGCTCCACTTCCCCGTGCACGCGTATGGCTGATACGCCCAGCCGGCGACAGACCTCCAGGGCAATATCTCCGCCGGAGAGAAAGATACCGCCGAATTCGCAACGCGCCAGAATGCCGGCCGCGACTCCGGCCATATCCGCGGATATGGACTGCTTCCTGGCCGGCACATACTCGGAAAAGGTGGAGGATACGGCCACCCCATTGCCACGGGACAGAAGCCGCTCCGCCTCCTCGACGGTATCCTCGAACGCCCCACCCGTCTCCAGTTTTTCCACGTTCAGCTTCAGCAATGGCAGCCCCATCTCCTTCTCCGCCCGCAGCAGCTGGTCAGCGGCCACCCGGTTGCGGGTGCCCACCACCACCAGCGCCGGTCCCGTCCTGCGGCGACCTGCCTCTTCCGATTTCTCTGCGGCGCCCCCTCCCAGAAAGAGGTAAAGCTCTCTGGCCAGGCCCCCCGAGCCGCAAAGCAGCCAGCGCTCTCCTGCCCTGACCGCGGCCCCTGCGATGGTGTTCAGGTGCCGCTGCTCGGCGGCGTCACAGACCACGATGCTCTGCGGCATCCCGGCGATAGTGCGGTAGAGCGCATCCGGCCCTGCCTCGATATCCTTTACGGGAACGGAGCCCACCGGGCGCCCCGTTTCCCTTTCCAGCAGGGTGGGGAGATGTGATTCCCTGACCGGCGAGATGGGGTCATTGGCGAACTGCGTCTCCGCCACCAGCACCCCGTTCACCAGCAGGTTTCCACCGGAAACGGTGCGGCCCACGGCCGGAAACGCCGGTGCGACCACCGCCTTGTCGCTGGCCAGCTCGCCGATGGCCACTTCAAGCTCGACGGCAATGTTTCCCCTGAGCGTGGAGTCTATCTTCTTGTAGACCGCCCGGCCTGCCAGGTTGCGTACCGCCTGCCTCACCCGCTGACGGGCGATTTCCGGGTCCTCAGCACGGCTGTTGGTGGTGATAACCGCCACTTCGGCCCCCGAAGGATAACCGGGGTCAAGAATGACCACCGTGCCAAAACCCAGGCCGGCAAAGTAGCCGCTGCTGTCCATGGCACCGGTAAGGTCATCGGCGATGATGCCCAGTTTCTTCGCGGTCAACCTCTCACCAGTAGCTAGGGATAGAATATTATCTTGCCCGCTTCGCCGCTTTTGGCCAGCTCCAGGCCTTTGGCATAGTCGGAGAGCGGCATGCGGTGGGTTATGACCGGCAGAGGGTCAAACTTTCCTGAGTCCATCAGGATCTGCATGTCATACCAGGTCTGCCACATGGTGCGGCCGGTGCTGCCGTAAACTC
>CAZZAU010000249.1:0-2236 GCA_964652725.1 uncultured Dehalococcoidaceae bacterium
GGAAGTGCCCCGCCTGCCGCGCCGGGCACCTGAACGTCTGCCATCATATCAATGTCCTGGGGGTTGATACCCCCGGCACATTTCAGCAAAGCTGGACCGTCCCCGCTTCAACCTTGCACCGCCTGCCGCAGGATATGGACCTCAAGCTGGCGGCCCTGGTGGAGCCGGCCGCGGTGGCCGCCCACGATGTCCGCTACGGACAGGTCACGGAAGCGGACCAGGTGGTGGTGCTGGGAGCGGGGCCCATCGGCATGCTGGTGGCGCTGGAGGCCAGGGCGGCGGGCGCTCCCGTCCTGGTGGCAGAGATAAATCCTTTCCGCGTTAGCCTTGCGCGCGAGCTGGGGCTGGAGACGGTGGACCCCCGCCAGACCGACCTCGGCAGGTACATGCTGGAGCGCACGGACGGCGCCGGTGCCGACGTCGTGTTCGAGGTGACGGGCTCCCCGGCTGGAGCGGAGATGATGACCCGCCTGGCCAGAACCCGCGGACGCATCATTATAGTGGGCATTTTCGGCGAACCGGCCCCGGTGAATCTGGGCCGGGTGCTGTGGGCGGAGCAGCTCATCAGGGGCGCCCGGCTGTACGAGCCCCGCGATTTCGACGCCGCCATCGCGCTGGTGGCCTCCGGGACGCTCCCTCTGGAAAAGCTGGTCTCCGAAGTACGGCCTCTGGAAAGTGTCCAGACTACCTTTGAAGAAATCGAACAGGGCGCCAATTTCATGAAGGTGCTGTTCCGCTGCCGGGACTAGAGACCTTTGCACACCGGGACAGGCAGGGCACACTATCATCCATAATCAGTCAAGGAGGAGCGGGAATATGCTGAGAAAGAACCTGACCAGAGAAAAGCTAAAGGCGGGTGGGGTGGCCATCGGCGCCCGGCTGGACTTCACCTCGCCGTACCTGGTAGAGATGCTGGGCGGCCTGGGGCTGGACTTCGTTTACTTCGACCTGGAGCACGGGCCGACAGGCGAGGAAGCCTGCCAGGAGATGATACGGGCCGCGGAGCTGGCCGGCCTCACGCCCCTGGTGCGGGTGCCCTTCACCGAGCCGGGGCTGGTGGGGCGCTTTCTGGATTCCGGCGCCGCCGGCATCATCTTTCCCCACTGCAATACCGCAGACGACGCGCGGGCAGCGGTGCGGACGGTAAAATACCCTCCGCAGGGTGAGCGGGGAATGGGCGGGCGTTCGCTCGGACTGAGCGGCATGCCGCCGGCGGACTACATCAGCGCAGCCAACAGCGAGACCATGGTGGTAGCCATGATAGAGGAACAGGAAGCACTGCACAACCTGCCTGGCATCGTCGCCGTGGACGGGCTGGACGTGATGTGGGTGGGGCGACTCGACTTCTCGGTGTCAGCGGGCGTGCCGGGAAAGCTGGATGCGTCCCCGGTACAGGAAGCCGTGGAGCGGATAATGAAAGAAGGCACGGCCGCGGGAAAGGTGGTGGGAGTGGGGGCGGTCAACGCCGACCGCCCGGACGAAATCAGGGCATTCATCGGGCGGGGCGCCCGTTTCTTCTCGCTCAATACCACCAGCATTCTGCGTAGCGCCGCCCGGGACGCGGTCAACAAAATACGGAGCTGACATATCCAGCGCTTCCGGCCGGCAAAAGGTTCGGTTTGGTTATAGTTGGTAGTTGACGTCTCACCCCCCCTGTCCCCTCTTATAGCCAGACCCGCTGGTAAGCATGCACAGGCGTTAATGACCGGAGGGGGACACAAGGGGGTGAGTAGAACAACTACCTGCAAATGAAACCCGGCAAAACTGGTTTGACAAAGCAGGCACGGTTGCATAAAGTTCTTATAGGCAGTTCCACCAGTTTGACAATAAATAATAACAGGAGGCCTATGTCCAGCAACAGTCTACTCGGACTTATTGGCCATACGCCGGTAATCGCGCTGACAAAAACCAATGACACCGGTGCCACCATTCTGGCAAAAATGGAAGCCCTCAATCCCAGCGGCAGCATCAAAGACGTGATGGCCCTTTATATGGTGGAGCTTGCAGAAAAGCAAGGGCTGCTCAAACCCGACAGCAGAATAATCGAGGAGACCAGCGGCAACACGGGCATTGCCTTCGCCATGCTCTCGGCGCTGAGAGGATACCGGTTTACGGCAGTGATGCCGGAGCACATGAGCCGGGAGCGAAGACAGATGATACGGGCTTTCGGGGCCGAGGTGGTGCTGATCCATGATTTCGAGTCGACACCCGACCACTGGCCGCTGAAGGGGTGCCC
>CAZZAU010000250.1:0-2208 GCA_964652725.1 uncultured Dehalococcoidaceae bacterium
ACGGTCAGCTTTCACACCGGCGCCGCGGAGGCGATGGCCAAAGTGCGTCTGCTGGAGGCGGACCAGCTCGCAGTGGGACAGACTGCCTGGGCGCAGATAACCCTGGCCCGGCCCCTGGCAGTGGTCAAAGGCGACCATTTTATCATACGCTCTCCGATGGAAACCCTGGGCGGAGGCAGGATAATCGACGCCCACGCCCGCCGGCTGCGGCGTTTCCGCCCCGATGTCCTGGAAAACCTTCGCGCCAGGGAAGGAGGCACCGCGGAGGATATGATAATGGCGTTCCTGGAGGCCAGCACGCCGGTGGAGCAGTCCGCGCTGGCCGCGCAGTTCAATCTGGCTCCGGAGGATGCGCGGGCGGCCGTGCAATCGCTTATCCGGCAGGGGAGAGTGGTACGCATCGGTCAGGACGAACGGGACCTTCTGCTGACGGCCCGGCAATGGGACAGGATGAAACAGAAGGTCACCGGCGCCCTTGAGGACTATCACCGCCGGTTTCCCGCCCGCCCCGGGATGGCGGGGGTGGAACTGGGCAGCCGCCTCAGGCTCGGAGCGAGCTCTCCGCAGTTGTTCCGCAAGCTGGCGGAGCAGGGCGTCATCATGGAAGATGGGGGGGTAGTCCGTTTACCTTCACACCGGGTGCGGCTCAGCGCCGGGCAGGAGAGGGAAATCGCCGCTTTTCTCCACGCCCTTGAGCAAAACCCCTATGCGCCGCCCACCGGCCTTATCCCGGGGCTGGAGTTGCTCAACCTGCTTGTCGGCCAGGGCAGGGTGGTGAAAGCAAGCGAGGACGTGGTGTTCAGCGCCGCGGCGTACCGGGAGATGGTGGAGAAAATCACCTCCCGGATAAAGGAGCGCGGCCAGATAACGCTGGGAGAGGTCAGGGACCTGTTCCAGACCAGCAGGAAGTATGCCCAGGCCATACTGGAGCATATGGACCGCCAGAAGATAACCCGCCGCGTTGAGGACGCCAGGGTTCTTTACAGGTAGAGGTCCCCTGTCATACTATGGTAAGGACTGCCACCGTTTCTTGGATTCCGGGAGGTGTTCTTATGTGGGACTGGGTTGCCGCCAATAGCTGGTGGCTCTTTATTGCCGCCGTCTTCGCGCTGGTCTTGCTTCTGGTGGTCAGGGGCCGGGTCAGGGATGGCATCGTCAGAATGGTGCCCGGGACAAAGCAACACATGGTCGGCCGGGGCATTGACATCACTTTCTGGGTGCTGGAGTCCATAGTCCCGCTGGTCATCATCACCACCGGGACCGCCATCATCCTGTCCGAGGAGGGGGTGGGCAGTATCATCACCCTGGAGCTGGTGCAGCAGTGGTTCCTGGGCGCAGGCATCAAAATACTCATTATCCTGCTGGTGGGCGTGGGCCTGTGGTCCGCGATGAACAAGTTCCTGCCTCCCGCCGTGCAGCGCGTTATGGCCAGACCCGTACCCGGGGAGAGCCCGCAGGGGATGCGGAAGCGGGCGGCCACCCTGCAACGGGTATTTATGGGGTTCGGCAGGGTTGTCATCGTCCTGCTGGTTATCCTGCTGGTCCTCTCCGAGCTTGACGTATCCATCGGTCCCATACTGGCAGGTTTCGGCGTGGCCGGCATCGCGGTAGGCTTCGGCGCCCAGTACCTCATCCGGGACCTCATCGCCGGCATCTTCATCCTGATGGAAAACCAGTACCGGGTGGGTGATGTAGCCCGGGTGGCCGATATCGCCGGACTGGTGGAGGAGGTGAACCTCCGCAAGACCGTGCTCCGCGACCTTGACGGCATCGTCCACCACGTGCCCAACGGCGAGATAAAGATAGCCAGCAACTTCACCAGGCATTTCTCACGGGTGAATCTGAACATATCAGTGGCCTACGGCACCGACCTCGACCACGCCATCGGGGTAATCAACCGCGTGGGCGAGGAACTGGCCGCGGACGCCAGCTGGAGCGGGCGCATCAATACCCCGCCCAAAGTGCTGCGCGTGGACAAACTCGGGGACTCCGGCATTGAACTCAAGGTGCTGGGCGATGTCAAACCCATCGAGCAGTGGAACGTGATGGGCGAACTGCGCTACCGGATAAAGAAGGCCTTTGACGCCGAGGGCATTGAAATCCCGTGGCCGCATACCAAGGTCTACTTCGGCAACTCAATGCCCGGCGAAGGAAAGGGCCTGTGAGCGGGAGGAGAAAACGGCGCGGCTCACCCGTCCAGCAGATGTA
>CAZZAU010000251.1:0-2196 GCA_964652725.1 uncultured Dehalococcoidaceae bacterium
GTCCTGGAAAAGCCCTTCGGCTGGGACCTGGCTTCAGCCGGGGAGCTGAACCGGGAGGTGCACCGCTACTTCGATGAAGCGCAGATATATCGCATTGACCATTATCTGGGCAAGGAAACAGTGCAGAACCTGCTGGTCTTCCGCTTTGCCAACGCCTTTTTCGAGCACCTCTGGAACCGCAGCTTTGTGGAAAGTGTACAGATAACGGTAGCCGAAACTATGGGCATTGAAAACCGGGCCCTCTATTACGACCGCGCGGGGGCCATCCGTGACATAGTACAGAACCATCTTACCCAGGTGCTGTGTCTGGTAGCCATGGAGGTACCCGCGGCATTTGACGCCCAGTCTATACGCAATGAAAAAATCAAGGCACTTCGGCAGATAGCCCCCATACTGACCCAGGATGTGGTGCTGGGCCAGTACGGAGAAGGCAGTGTGGAAGGCCGGAAGGTGCCGGGTTACCGCGAAGAACCAGGGGTCTCACCGCGCTCCCGCACCGAGACTTTTGCCGCACTGAAGCTGGAAATCGCCAGCTGGCGCTGGAAAGGAGTGCCTTTCTTTCTCCGCACCGGGAAACGCCTGGCCAGGCGCAGCACGGACATAGCGGTGCGTTTTCAGTGCGCACCGGTCTCCATCTTCCATCCTTTCGAGGAGTCCTGCGGCATCCAACCCAATATCCTGATCATTTCGCTTCAGCCCGATGAAGGCTTTGACCTCTATTTCCAGGTCAAGCAGCCAGGCCAGCCCCTGGTGGTCGTCACGGAGCCGCTGCAGTTCCGCTATGCGGATGTCTTCGGTCCTCTTCCGGACGCCTATGAAACCATCCTTATGGATGTGATAGCCGGCGACCAGACGCTGTTTGTCTACGATGAAGAGGTGGAAAACGCCTGGGCCCTTTACGAGGGGCTTCTCAGGAAAGATATACCCGTGCACCACTACCCGGCGGGGAGCTGGGGGCCAAAAGAAGCTGACCGGCTCGGGGTGGAGTGGGTCAACCGGGACGTCTAGCTTCCCGCGCGGCAAGGATAAACCTCTCCGAGTTTTTCCTGTTCCCGGGAGAAGATGCGGGCCTGTACATATGTGATATAATTAAGTGTGGAAATGGCTATTAAAACGGTGGTCACCAACCGCAAAGCGTACCATAATTACCATATCGGCGAAAGCACGGAAGCCGGACTTGCCCTGACCGGCACGGAAATAAAATCTATCCGGGAGGGCAGGGTGAGTCTGGGGGACGCGTATATACGTCCGGAAAACGGAGAGCTGTGGCTGGTAAACGCGCATATCGCCCGGTATGAAGCGGGTAGCTATATGAGCCACGAGCCCACCAGGAAGCGAAAGCTGCTGCTGCACCGCAAGGAGATAGACCTGCTGGCCAGCCAGGCGACACAGAAGGGGCTGACCCTGGTGCCGGTCAAGCTCTACCTGAAAGACAGCCTGGCCAAGGTGGCTATTTCGCTGGGCAAAGGAAAGAAGCTCTACGATAAGCGGGAGACCATCGCCCGCCGCGAGGCGGAACGGGAAATCGGACGTACCCTGAAGAAGCACCGGCTGTGAAAAAAGAAACGAACTCAGGTTCGCCCGACAAATGGGGACGCGTGGTTTCGACAGAGGAAGTGGGCTGCAGAGTTGCAGGCTGAGGTGCCATTACCCTCACAAAACAAGTGGCAAAAAATAATCGGCGAACCCGAACTAGTTTACGCAGCCTAACAAAAGGTTGCACATCCACCCCGACCCCTCCTCGACGGGTTGGGACTGGGTGACGAAAAGTTGAGGTGCCGCTGCCCGGACGCCGATGGGGGCAGCGAAAGAAAACATCGGCTGGCCCGGCCGGACTCGGTCAGCAGAGGCCGCCCGGGCGAGAGCAAAGAGCTGGCTAAGCCTGTAGGATACTCTGGGTCGCTTCTTCTGGACGGGGAGTTCGACTCTCCCCCGTCTCCACCAGAAACACCGATGAGTTCTTATAGGGCTCATTCACGATACGGATTCCAGATCCCTCTCTCGTTGCCGCCACCTGGAAGATAGGTTTGAAGGGCGGCTTCGGTTTCACCGCCACCACCGCATTGGTCTTCTTGGTTTCTACGTAGACTGCATCCAGCATGGTGAGAAGCAGCCTTCTCTGCTCAGACATATTTGCCTTTGCCCAAAGCTCTCTCAGGTTCAGGATAAGCTTTCCCGCTTCCTCGGCAGCATCTA
>CAZZAU010000252.1:0-2189 GCA_964652725.1 uncultured Dehalococcoidaceae bacterium
TGCGGCCGGCAATCGAGATGACGCTCCTGCCGATGCTGGCGGCGCTCGGCCTGAAGTCGGTATTCCTTGATGTGCTGCGGCCGGAAGTACGGCGCACGTTGCGCCTGGTCGAGGTGCTGACCGGGGAGACCGTTTACGCGGAAGGCGAATTGAGACCGTGAGCCGGGTCTGCCGGCACGGCGATGAGGATTGGTGTGGCATGACCGCGCATATGTGTTTACGCTGGAGGGAGTTGATGTAGAATTGGGAGCTCCACGATAACCCGAGAAAACGTAGGAGGATGCATATGCCCGAGTTTATTAACCCTTTCAGCGGCAGGGTGCCGGAACGAAAGCTCAGTCTGGAGGAGCTTGTCCGGGCGATACGCCTGGACCTGGCTGCTGAGGAGGAGGCCGTTCATCTGTATATGGCGCATGCCGAGGCCACGGATAACGAGCTGGCCCGGAGGGTGCTGATAGATGTGGCCAATGAAGAGAGGCAGCACGCCGGCGAGTTTTCCCGCCTGCTTCAGTTGCTCACCGGGGATGAGGACAAGTGGCTGGCGGAAGGGGCTGAGGAAGTGAACTAGATTGCCGCCGGGCTGGGTGGTGGCGAAGAGAAGGGTGATGGCGGCGGAAGCACTACCATAGGTTCTCTCAAGGAGTAAACAGGGGGTAAAGAGTGAAGGACTATCTGTTACGAGAAGATGCTCCCATCAGCGAGGAGGCCTGGCAGGCGCTGGACAGAACTATGGTCGAAGCCGCCAGGAGCGTACTGACCGCCCGCCGTCTGCTGCATATCGAAGGACCGTTCGGGCTGGGTTTCAAGGGGTTGCCGCTGGGGGACCCGCAGGCGGACAGGGGAATGGTCATCGGCAGGACTCTGCCGGTGGTGCTGCTGCAAAGAAGCTTCACCATGGCCAAGAGGGACTTTGCCGCCGCCGGGCAGGGCAACATTCTGGACACGGCCCCGGTGGCCGCGGCCGCCCTGGAATGCGCCCGGGCGGAAGATTCTCTGATATTTGGCGGGGTGCCCGGCGTGCCCGGCCTGTTGACCGCCAAAGGTTCCGCGGAGCAGAAGCTATCGGCCTGGGAGGAGGTGGGGATGGCCGCAGATGACCTTATCAAGGCGGTGACGCTGCTGGATAGCGCCGGCTTTCACGGCCCGTACGTCCTGGCGCTGGCGCCGGCCCGCTATAACCTGCTGCTGCGCCGGTACCCCACGGGCAATATCAGCGAGCTGGAGCATGTCCGGACCATCGCTGCGGAAGGCGTGGTGAAAGCGCCGGCTCTGGACAAAGGCGGCCTGCTTCTGGCGTCCGGGCGGCAGTTTGCCTCCATCGTGGTGGGCCAGGATATGGGCATTGGCTTTACCGGCCCGGTTGATGAGCGGCTGGAGTTTACCGTTTCCGAGACCCTGGTGCCGTTCATTCGCGAGCCCAGGGCGCTCTGTCTGCTGAAGGACTAGAAAAGAATCGAGGCAGCGAGAGAACAGACCTCGCTGCCTCTGATTTTGGCCGGCGCACGTCTTCCCCGGCGTGCCCGATACTCATCGCGGCGCCGGCTGCACCCGGAGACGTGCCCGCCTTGTGAGCCCCCATCGATGGGCTACAGGTTGGCCAGAAAGTCTCTCCAGGGGGTACCGCTGAGCGTTTCGGTGCTGGCGTGCCCGTAGGCGCGGATAATCATCGCCGCCCGCTCCACCTGCTTGACGTCATCTGCCTCCACGACATCCACGACGTCGAAGCGCCCGAGCGTGGCGTAGCTGTCCTTCCAGGTAACGCCAGGACACTCGCCTTTGATTTTGGCCGATACCGTTTCCGCAAGCTGCTTGAAATGCTTCGGGTCGTCGAAAGCTGTCGGTGCGATCTTGCTGAGGATAATGTAGGTACCCATGGCTTACCTCCTACTTGTGGTGCCGGCATTTGATTCCCTTCTCTTCTCGAAGAAAGATTCGCCGCCAAGCTCTGCTATGCTCGCGGCCTTGTAGCCACAGTAACCTATTTCACGCATGAACCTTGACCATCCCAGCCGCTTCCACTCCCGCATCTGCCGGAGCAGCTCGAAGAAGGTCCTGCGCTGTTGGTCCAGGTTGAGTATGGTCTCCATCAGTCCTGCTCGCTGGCCAGTTTCCTGGCGATGGTGGCCACGTGCCTGCCCTGGAAGCGGGCCATGGCCAGTTCGTTCTCACTGGGCATGCGGCTGCCATCC
>CAZZAU010000253.1:0-2165 GCA_964652725.1 uncultured Dehalococcoidaceae bacterium
GGTGGGCTGGGCTGCCCCGCCGCCATGTACCTGGCCGTGGCCGGGGTCGGCGCCCTCAGACTGGTGGATAACGACCGGGTGGAGCTGAGCAACCTGAACCGCCAGGTGCTGCACACCGATAAAGACATCGGCAAATATAAGGTCGAATCTGCCGCCGGCAAGCTGGAGCAGATGAACCGGCATGTGAGACTGGAACCGCTCGCCGAGACCATAACGGAGGAGAACGTCTCCCGGCTCGTGGACGGCTGTGACCTTATCCTGGACGCCCTGGATAATCTGCCCGCCCGCTACATATTGAACGAAGCCGCTATGGACAGAGATATCCCCTTTTTTCACGGGGCAGTGTTCGGATTTGAGGGCCGGGCACTGACGGTCATTCCCGGGAAATCGGCTTGCCTGTGGTGCGTCTATCACGGCCGGGTGGCGGAGGGCAGGTTCCCAGTCATCGGAACGGCGCCGGCGCTCATCGGCAGCCTCCAGGCGACCGAGGTGATAAAGTACCTCACCGGCAGCGGGGAACTGCTGACCGATACGCTCTTCATCTACGACGGGCTCAATCTGGAGTTCAGCAAGGTGGCCGTCCGTCGCGACCCGGAATGCCGGCACTGCGGGCACCGGGCCTGAACCAGAGGGGCGAAGCCCCGACTGCAAATCTCTCCCGGTCTCCCTTTGTGAAAGGGAAACGAAACGATACGTTCCCCAAATGATTGACTCCCCTCTTCGGAAAAGAGGGACACAAGGGAGGGCGAGAGAAAGAACGACCGGATGCAGGTTAAACCCCCGTTTTTGCTTTTTTGGGGCCGGTGTGGTATAGTATAAGCTAACCTAATAGATAAACCGCTAGGGGTGCCCGCGGGCTGAGAGTCCTTACTCCGTAAGGACAACCCTGTGGACCTGAACTCGGTAATGCGAGCGTAGGGAAGCGGAACTTCCTTGGACCAAGGGTCTGGACGTCACCGCTGAGCCCTTGGTTTTTGCTTTTGAAGCAGGGAGATGTTTAGCACCATAAGAGAAGACATCCGCACCGTCTTCGCCAAAGACCCGGCCGCCAGGAGCACACTGGAGGTGCTGCTGTGCTACCCCGGTCTGCACGCGCTGTGGCTCCACCGCATAGCCCGTTTTCTCTGGCGGAGGAGGCTCCGTCTCCTCGGCCGCCTGGTTTCACACTTCAGCCGTTTCCTTACCGGCATTGAAATCCACCCCGGGGCCACAATCGGGCGGCGGTTTTTTATCGACCACGGCGCCGGCGTGGTCATCGGGGAGACCTCTGAAATCGGCGATGACGTCCTGCTCTACCAGGGCGTGGTGCTGGGGGGCACCAGCGGTGAGAAAAGGAAACGACACCCCACGTTGGGCAACAATGTGGTTATGGGAGCGGGCTCCATTGCTCTGGGGGCCATCGAAATCGGGGACGGCGCGCGCATCGGCTCGGGCTCGGTAGTTGTCAAGTCGGTGCCGCCCGGGGCCACGGTGGTGGGCGTTCCCGCCAGGAGGGTGGAAGACCGCCGCAAACCCGTGCTGGATAACCTGGACCACGGCCGGCTGCCCGACCCTGTGGCGGAGGCCATCCGCCTGGTGCTGAGAGAGCAGGACCGGCTGGAGGAGCGTATGGAGAGGCTGGAGAAAGAGCGCGGCCTGCGCATCACTCGTGACGTCCTGGAGAAAGAGCGGAAGCGCATCGAACAGGAACTGGAAGAAGAGGAAACGAAATGAGCAAGCGGCATGTTACCTTTACCTTCAGTGAGGAGCAGGTCAGGGACCCCATCATCTATAACCTGGGCCAGCAGTACCATCTGGTCACCAACATCCGGCAGGCCTCCCTTTCCGACGAGGAGGGCTGGATCACCGTCGAGCTGGAAGGAGACCCCGGCGACATCGAGCAGGGGCTCGCCTGGGTGACCAGCCGGGGTGTGCGTGTGGATATCATCGAGAGCGAGGGTTGAGATGAGCACGATTTACCTTGACTATGCGGCCACCACCCCCACCCACCCGGAGGTGGTGGAGGAGAGGAAGGCCCGCCTGCGGACCGTGGACCCGGCGGCCTTCGCCGCCTCCTGCCGCGCCCTCGCCGCCCTCGACCACCGGCCGAACCTGTCGCGCGTGAAGAACCCGACCCTCGTCGTCGTGGGCCTGTCCGACCAGGCGACGCCGCCCGCGATGGCCCG
>CAZZAU010000254.1:0-2140 GCA_964652725.1 uncultured Dehalococcoidaceae bacterium
AGTCCTCATAGGCCACGCCGCTGTCCACCACGGCCACCACTATGGCCGGGTCGCCGCCGTACGCGGGTGCGTCCGTATCCAGGTCCCAGGCAGCCTCCAGGTCTATCTGGTCGAAATGCCATTGCCAGGGATAGGCCGGGTCGTCCGGGCTCCAGGCCAGGCGGTAAATATAGTTCGGCTCGGCATATTCCACACCGGGCATCCTGGAGAAAGCCCTGACCATCTCCGGAACGGCTTTCCCTTCCGGAATCTTCAGCACCCTGAAACCGGCATGCCGGCTGGCACGTATCGTCTGCGTGCCCATGCTGCGGTTTATCTCCGCCATATTCGCTGCATAGACACCATCCCTGAACTTGACGATTATCTGGTCCGGGACATAGGAAGGCTCATTGCCGGCGGGCGGCAGGTTATCCTCGATTTGGAACGGCAAGTCGGCGGCGGCGGCGCTGTGCAGGGCGGCGCCTCCCGCCAGAAAGATGACCAGGAGCAATATCAGCACGGCCCTTATCTCTGCTTTAGCTTGAGTGCTCATCGGACGGCTCTCCCGGCCCTGCGGCCCCCGGCGCTCTTTGCTCTCGGTGCGGGGTAAGTCTGGCTGCAAAATGTCAGGGGTACCAGCAGCCGCCTCACAGCAGCGGTCACCGATACCCGTTCCGTCATCCCTTGCCCCCGAAATCCAGGTTCCTCAGGTCTTCTTCATATCAGGCTTGCGGGGCGGTTTCAGGCGTGTCCCATCATACTACTCCCTGCCTGATTCCTTGTCAATATCTCGCAGCCTTGCCCCCGATGGGACACGTGCGCAAACCGGAGAGTTATGATATGATTTTCCCGTATTCCTCTGTGTGAATACTGCAATTACCGTCCGTGTCCGCAGGAGCTGGGGGAGCATAATAGGACCGCTTATGGATGAAAAAAGCCTGGAGATACTCGAATTTCCGCAGATAAGGGCCATTCTGGCCGGGCATACCTCATTCTCCGCAAGCCGGGAGATGGCCCTGGAGCTGAGGCCATCAGCAGACCCCGGCCGGGTGTCCACTTTGCTGGGCGAGGCGGCGGAGGCGTGCCGTATGCTGGAGCTTGACTCCGGCTTTGCCATCGGTGGGGCTCATGACGTCCGCCAGGCGGCGGAGATGGCGGCCCGGAGCGGAATTCTGGAGCCCCGCAGCCTCATCGAGGTGCAGCACACCCTGGCCACCATCCGGCAGGTTCGCCGCACCCTGCACGAGATGGCAGCCGAACTGCCTCTGCTCTGGGACCGGGCCAGAGATATGGTGGAGCTGCGCCAGGTGGAGAAAGAGATTACGCGGTGCCTTTCTCCGGCCGGCGATGTGCTGGACAGAGCTTCGCCACACCTGGCGGGAGTCAGGCAGCGGTTGAAAGACGCCCGCCAGCACCTGTGGACGCGTCTGGAAGGGATAATGAGGACGCCGAGGGGGCAGAAGATAATCCAGGAGCCGGTAATTACCGAGCGCGAGGGGCGGTACGTTATTCCGGTCAAGATAGAGTTCAGGAGGGAGATAAGGGGCATCACCCATGATGTCTCCAACACGGGAGCCACCGTGTTCGTGGAGCCATGGAGCACGGTGGAGCTCGGCAACGAGGTCCGCGAGCTGGCCAACGAGGAGAAACGGGAGATAGAGAGGGTTCTGAGGAACCTGAGCAGTGAAGTCGGGCTGAGAGCGGCGGAAATCTCACACGGCGTTTCCGTGCTTGCGGAACTGGACCTGGCCCTGGCCCGGGCACGATATGCCCGTGCCGCAGGTGGGGCCGTGCCTGCGCTGACCTCCTTCGCCGACCGCGGTATACCCAATGCGCCGGCTGTCATCAAGCTGGTGGAGGCCAGACATCCGCTGCTGGGCCGGAACGCCGTTCCGCTATCCGTAGAAATCGGGCGCGATTTTTCCGGACTGGTCATAACCGGGCCCAACACCGGCGGCAAGACAGTGGCTCTGAAGACCATCGGTCTGCTCGGTCTGATGACGCAGGCGGGCATTCCCATCCCTGCCTCGCCGGAGTCTGCCCTCCCCGTCTTCGATAACATTTTTGCGGACATCGGCGATGAGCAGAGCATCGAGCGGACCCTTTCCACCTTCAGCTGGCACATTGGCAACGTCATCTGTATTCTCAACAATGCCACCCG
>CAZZAU010000255.1:0-2128 GCA_964652725.1 uncultured Dehalococcoidaceae bacterium
CGGTTGCGCTACCATTGCGCCACTCGGGCATGGTCGGTTCCTATCACAAAACAACCATCATATTATAAGAACTGCCGGCGGCAAAGTCAAATCACACGCGCGGTTTTATTTGCATTGGGAGGTTGCCGGTGACAGCGTTTGGGGAGACGGAGACGCCCGCTAGTAGAAGATATGGCGCCGCCTCTGGCGGAAACTGTAGCCCGCCGCCAGGCCGAAAAGCAGCCCGCCCAGATGGGCCTGCCAGGCCACGGAGGGGATAAGAGAAAGGATGAGGAAGCCGCCGATAACCGCCACCCAGAGGGGCACCGGCAGGGGGATGGGGAAGATGAGCACCGGCAGTCTGGGCGTCATCAGCACCAGCGCCCCGGCCAGGGCGAAGATGGCGCCGGAAGCCCCCACCACCGGAACGGAGGGTGAGCCCAGCAGGCCGATGCCCGAAGCCGCTCCCAGGAAGCTGATGACGATGTAGAATATGTTGCCCAGGAGCCCGCCGGCGAAGTACACCAGCAGAAACCGCCCCTGCCCCACCAGGCGCAGAAGCGCGCTGCCGAAAAAATAAAGGGTAATCATATTGGCGAAAATATGCCAGAAGCTGCCGTGCATGAACATGCTGGTCAGAACCGTCCAGGGCTGCGCGATGATTCTTGTCGGTTGCATCCAGAGCAGGGAGCGCACTGACGGAAAGAAGGCGGTAATGACGAACAGCAGCAGATTGATGGTTACCAGGACGAGTATGGGACTGACGCCGGGGCTGTCATAGCTTCTGTATCTTACTCTCATAACGGCGGAAACAAGCCTTTATTTCTCATCTTACAGGATTTCCTGCCGCTAAACAACGCCGAGCCTGAAGTGCTACAATGTAGGTGGGCGGCCGCCGGGACGTGGCGGCCGCACCGTCCGCAAACGAGGCTATGAGCGATTACGTAATCACGGTAGAAGAACTGGTCAAAAAGTTCGGCGACCTGGTGGCCGTGGACCATATCAGCTTTAACGTGGCCCCGGGGGAGATTTTCGGCTTTCTGGGACCCAACGGGGCGGGTAAGACCACCACCATCAATATACTGTGCACCCTGGTCAGGCCCACCGCAGGGAGGGCGACCATCGGCGGGCTTGACGTAGCGCGCCAGCAGAGCCAGGTACGCCGGCTCATCGGGATGGTGTTCCAGGACCCCAGCCTTGACGAGCGGCTGAATGGCCTGCAGAATATGCGTTTTCATGGCATGGTTTACGGCGTCCCCGGCCCGGTGCGGGAAGAACGCATCGAGCACCTGATGCGCATGATGGAGCTGTGGGATAAGCGCCACATCCGGGTGCGCAACTATTCGGGAGGGATGAAGCGGCGCCTGGAGTTGGCCAGGGGCCTGCTGCACCACCCGAGGGTGCTTTTCCTGGATGAACCCACCCTCGGCCTTGACCCCCAGACCAGGAACCGGATGTGGGAGTATATCCTGGAGCTGCGCCGGCAGGAGGGCACCTCCATCTTCCTCACCACCCACTATATGGACGAAGCGGAGCGAGCCGACCGCATCGGCGTGATTGACCGCGGGAAGCTCATCGCCATGGATACGCCGGAGAGGCTGAAGAGAATGGTGGCCAGAGATATCGTTTCCCTGAAGACCGCCGACGATGACCGGGCGGCGGAGGAAATCAGGCTGCGCTATAACATCCGGGCGCGGCGGGATGGCGGCGGCCTGTCTTTCGACATCGAAAACGGAGAGGAGTTCCTGCCCGTTCTGCTCCGGGAGTTCAATATCAGAATCCTGGGTGTTAGCATGCGCCGCCCCAGCCTGGATGACGTCTTTCTCAAGCTGACCGGGAGGGAGATGCGGGAGGAAGAGGTAAGCGACGTTTTCAAGGAGCTGGTCCGGCAGCACGGCCGCTACATGCGGAGGCGATAGTGACGAACCATCTGCTCGGCATATATACTATATGGTACCGCGATATCCTGCGCTTCTGGCATGACAAGATGCGCCTTACCGGCTCTATAACCTTCCCTCTGCTTTTTCTGTTTGTTTTCGGCAGCGGACTCAGCGCCAGGATGGGGGTGCTGGGCCCCGGGCTCGATTTCACCAGCTTCATGTATCCCGGCATCATCGGCATGACGGTGCTGATGAGCTCGTTTATGGCC
>CAZZAU010000256.1:0-2124 GCA_964652725.1 uncultured Dehalococcoidaceae bacterium
GATTGATGGAATACCTGGTAACCTCATACCCGGTCCCCGCCCGGATACCCCCCCCGCTTACCAGGGTTTCTCCTTCTCCTTCAACGTCTCGATGAGCGAATCCAGCGTTATAGCGGCCAGGGTCAGGGTGGTG
This sequence comes from uncultured Dehalococcoidaceae bacterium, assembly GCA_964652725.1. Classification (GTDB taxonomy): domain Bacteria; phylum Chloroflexota; class Dehalococcoidia; order Dehalococcoidales; family RBG-16-60-22; genus CAZZAU01. The sequence continues at coordinate 134 of CAZZAU010000256.1, forward strand.
AAATTGCCCCGCGCGCTCAGCCGGGTAGATAGCTTGGCCATGACCTCATTACTGGGCGCCTCCACCAGGTTGACGAAGTCGTACTGGCCCAGCAGCGCATACTGGTCCAGTATCTTGACCCCCATGAACTCCACTTCCTTGTTGATTTCCCGCAGTATCTCCGGGTCTTCCTGGATAGCCTTCCTCCCGGAATCGGTCAGCGTGGTCAGCAGCATATAGACAGGCATGGCAACCCCCTTTTTGCGAACGTCCAAAGGTATTATGTGGTTATGATGCGTCTTTGTCAATGGATACTGATGATACTGACCTCACCCCATGAACCTCTGGAAAAGATGGGGCGAAGCCTCCTCTCCTGCAGACTCTCTCTCCAGCCATTAGCGCCTGTGATTTCTTACCGGCGGTTCCGGCTGAAGAAGGGACAGGGGGGTTAGGCATCATCTACCAACCCGTAACCATACAAACCCTTGGGTTTTCCGACCGCCGGACAGTATGCTATGATAGGAACTGGTTATGTCAGAAACACTCAGTCTGCTTTCCGGAAATGAGGCCCTCGCGCTGGGCGCTTACCACGCCGGCGTCAGGCTGGCTACCGCCTACCCCGGCACTCCCAGCACCGAGATACTGGAGAACATCGCCCGCTTCCCGGATGTGTACGCGGAATGGTCCACCAACGAAAAGGTAGCCATGGAGGTGGCGCTGGGGGCCTGCTACGCCGGTGTCCGCGCCATGGTCTCGCTAAAGCAGGTGGGACTCAATGTAGCCAGCGACCCCTTCCTGGCCGCCGCCACTACCGGCGTCCGCGCCGGACTGGTGGTGATATGCGCTGATGACCCCGGGGCACACAGCTCCCAGGGCGAGCAGGACAACCGGCACTATGCCAGGCTGGCCAAAGTGCCGGTGCTGGAGCCGGCGGACAGCCAGGAAGCCTATGACTTTATGTCATATGCCTTCGACCTGAGCGAGCAGTTCGATACTCCGGTGCTGGTGCGCACCACCACCCGCATCTCCCACTCCAAGACCCTGGTCAGGGCAGCCCGCCGCCGTCCCGCGGCCGCCCCCGGCCCCGGTTTTCAGTACAACATGGCCAAGTATGTTATGCTGCCCGTCCACGCCCGGCTCAGGCATCCGCTGATGGAGGAGCGGCTGGTCGGCCTTGCCCGGTACGCGGAGACCTCCCCGCTCAACCAGGTCATCGGAGGGAACGGGCGGCTGGGCATAGTCACCGCCGGCGTGGCCTACCAGTACGCCAGGGAAGTATTCCCCCGTGCCTCGTTTCTCAAGCTGGGCATGACCTATCCTTTGCCCCGGAACCTGATACACCGGTTCGCTGGCAGGGTGAAAAGGCTGCTTGCCGTGGAGGAGCTGGACCCGTTTCTCGAGGAGAACATCCGGGCGATGGGTGTAGAAATCTCCGGCAAGGAATTCATCCCGCGCGTCGGCGAGCTCAACCCGGACATCCTTGAGGCAGCGGCAAAAGAGGCTGGCCTGCTGACCGGCACTCAACCTGCCCGACCCCAGGCGGCAGTTGATTTGCCCCGCCGTCCCCCGCTCCTCTGTCCCGGCTGCCCTCACACCGGCATCTTCTCTGTCCTGAGCAGCCTGGGACAACGGACCCGGCCGGGCAAGGCCCCGGGTGAATTGCCGCAATCAAAGCTCATCATCACCGGTGATATCGGCTGCTACACGCTCGGCGCTTATCCTCCCCTTCTGGCAATGGACACCTGCGCCTGCATGGGCGCCAGCATCGGCGAGGCGCTGGGTATGGAGAAGGCCGGAGTGGACGAGAAAATCGTGGCCGTCATCGGCGATTCTACCTTCCTGCACTCGGGCATCACCGGCCTGGTGGACGGCGTCTATAATAAATCCTCCGTGACGGTCATCATCCTGGACAACGGCACCACCGCCATGACCGGCCACCAGCCGCATCCCGGGGTCGACATGCGCCAGCGCAGCGCCTCGGCGAGGTCCCACATGTCGCCGTGGTCGTACCG
>CAZZAU010000257.1:0-2078 GCA_964652725.1 uncultured Dehalococcoidaceae bacterium
AAGGAGCGGAGGTGATGTTCTCCGTGGACATCAGGAGCGCGTCTTCCCGGTTGTCCGTGTAGTAACCCCGGCGCACCCCTACCTCGACGAAGCCGTACTTTTCATACAGCCGCCGGGCTATGGTATTGGAGACCCTGACTTCCAGTGTAATGACGCTGGCCCCCATCCGGGCCGAGAGGTCGATGATGGAGACAAGCAGCAGCTCCCCGATGCCCTGGTGCTGGTAGGCCCGCCGCACGGCGATGTTGGTGATATGGGACTCGTCCGCCATAATCCATATACCGGCGAAGCCCATGATGTAATGGGGGGCCGCCTGGGAGGTCCTGTCCGGGGAGAGGCGCCAAGGCGCAAGGAAACGGGCGAGGGCGGAAGTGAAGCCGGAGGGCCTGCTGCCCCGGCGCCCTTCAGGCCCGTTTTCTTCGGCCGTGCGGCTGTCATCACAGACCACGATGAGGCGGGCGAGGGGGTTCTGCAGTTCCCGCCGGTAGTCGGGTGGGGGCCACTGGGTGGGAAAGGCTTCACGGTCGATGTCATTTACCTGGGCTACGTCCTCTCTTCGCATCATCCGCACGTAGTAAGACAAAACGTCCTCCCGGTGCCAGCAATACAGGTTGATTTTATCACATTTCCCGCTTTCACCATAAGACCTTCGTGGGACACCGCCGCCTACGCAAAACCGTCCGTCCCGCTCTGACGAAACTTCAGGGAACCCTCCGTAGCTATCTTTTTGCCTGTCCGTTCGTTATACTATATGCACGGGGTAACGCCAGTGGCAGCTACCTTGATTTCAGGCCACCCGGAGTTGTCAGTGCAGGATGAGGAAACTCTGATAGAAAGGGCGCAGCAGCATGATGAGGCGGCTTTGTCCCGGATATATGAGGAGCACTTCGACCGGATTTACCGGTATGTAGCCCTCAAAATCGGAGACAGGACGGAGGCAGAGGATATGACGCAGCAGGTCTTTCTGAACGCCTTTAAGGCCATCTCCTCCTACAAGCCGAAGGGGAACCCGGTTAGTTCCTGGCTGTTCCGCATTGCTCATAACCAGGTGGTGGACTACTACCGGAAAAAGTCCAAGAGGCCCACGGTACCCATCGAGGAGGCGCTGACACGGAGTGCCGATGAGGACCCGCAGGTGGAGGCAGAACGCAAGATGTCCATCGAGCAACTGGCCGGGGCCACCGGAAAGCTGACCCGGCTGCAACAGGAGGTTATCTCCCTGCGTTTCGCCGGCGAGTTTTCGGTGGCTGAGGTAGCCAGAATGATGGGCAAGAGCGAGGGGGCGATAAAGGCGTTGCAGCACAGCGCCATAGCTTCTCTGCGCAAGCTGCTGGCAACAGGATGAAACTATGAACAGGGAACAGAAATTTAACGATATTCTGAATGAATGCCTGGAGCGGATACTGGTCCAGGGCGATACGGTGGAGCAGTGCCTGGCGCAGTATCCTGACCTTTCCGATGAGCTCAGGCCGCTTCTCCAGACCAGCCTGTCTGCGAAAGAGACGCTGGCCATCCAGCCGCGTCCCGAGTTCAGGCAAAGGGCCAGGCACCAGATGCAGGCCGCATTGCGGGAGATGAAGGAGAAAAGGCAGCGGCGCTTTTCCCTCTTCAGCTGGCAGCCGCGTTGGGCTACGGTGGCGCTGACGGCGCTGCTGGTGCTGGTGCTTGGAGGCGGCAGCACGGTGGCTGCAGCCAGCGACAGTCTGCCTGACCAGCCGCTGTACCCGGTGAAGCTGGCCGCAGAACAGGTACAGATAGCCCTGACGTTTTCCAGGCTGGGCAAAGCCGAGCTTTACGCCGAACTGGTGGACAGGCGGGTGAACGAAGTGGTGGCCATGGCGGAAAAAGGGGAGATAGAAGAGATGGAGCGGACCACGGAGAGGCTCAACGAGCAGCTTATGGCGATGAGCGAGGTGGTCCGGCCGGAGGATACCCCCCTGACTTTGCCCGCCACGACAGAGCTGGCCTCCGAGGCGCCGGGGACGGACGAGCCTCCCCGCGGACCGGTGATGATGGTGCCGGCGCCGCAGGCGCCTCCTGAGGAAGAGATAGAGAAAGAGGATGGGGTTACGGCAGGG
>CAZZAU010000258.1:0-2038 GCA_964652725.1 uncultured Dehalococcoidaceae bacterium
GGCGGTGAAGGAGAGCGGGGCGGACACGGTGGTCACCTCCTGCCCGGCCTGCGATATGATGTGGCGTTATACCTACGCGCAGTGGGCGTCGAAGCTGGGCATCGACTACGATATCAAGACGAAGCACTACAGCGAGGTGCTGGCGGAGAAAATCGAATCGGGCGAGTTCAAGTTCAAAGAAAACGGCCTCCAGCCCTGCAAGGTGACCTGGCACGATTCCTGCCACATCGGTCGGGTGTCCGGCGTCTATGACGCGCCGCGCCGGCTCATCGAGGCCATTCCCAACGCGGAGCTGGTGGAGATGGCACATAACCGGGAGAACGCCCACTGTTGCGGCAGTGTGCTCACCCTCATCAAAGAGCCGCCGGTAGCGGCGGACATCGGCGAGACCCGCCTCAACGAGGCGGTAGAGGCCGGGGCGGAGAAGGTGCTGGCCCTCTGTCCCTGCTGCGAGTTCCAGTTCCGCGTCACGGCGGACAAGAAAAAGACGCCCGTCGAGGTGATGGACCTGGCCCGTTTTGCCTCATCGGCACTGGGATACGAGTTCCCCGACCCCAACCCCGAGGTGCAGAAGCAGTGGGCCGTCTTCGAGGCCATGATCGCCCTGATGACCCCGCAGGGCTTCGCCGACCTCATGGGCACGATGTGGCCGGAGCTAATCGATGCTATGCCCTTCGGTATGGGGAAGATGATGCGCTTTATGGGCAAGGTTCCCGGCGCGCTCCAGCTAATGAAGCCAATGTTCCCCATCCTTTTCCCCAGGCTGCTGCCCATGATGATGCCCAGGGTAATGCCGGTGATGCTCAAGCGCGTGGAGGAGCGCATTCCCATGCCCGACTATATGCGCGAGCAGATGCCAGAGCTGATGCCCGGCGTTATGGACAGCCTGATGCCGCATATGCTTGGCGACCTGGTACCGCTGGTCAGTCAGCCCATGATTGACCACCTGCGGGGAAAGAAATAGAATAAGCATACACCGTGCCATCGCCCCAATAGTCGTAGGGTAGGATGTGCTCTCCATAGCGCTGTTTCTCATCATCGCCTTTATCGCTGCAGCGGTGGCCAGCTTCATCGGCTTCGGCATAGCCACCATGCTCATCCCCTTTGCCGCGCTGGTGGTGGAACTGAAGCAGGCCATCATCCTGGTCGCCTTCTTCCACTGGTTCAGTAACATATTCCGGCTGTCCCGGCTCCGGCGGGCTATCAACTGGCGCATCTTACTGCTCTACGGCATACCCAGCATCGTCACCGCCTACGCCGGCGCCATGCTCCTGGAGAGAATCAGCATCGGCATCATCACGGTGGCCTTCGCCGCGTTTATAATCCTGTTCGCCCTCTACTCACTGGCCAACCGGAACTGGACGCTTCCCGCCCGCAGCGGTCTCCTGGTGGCGGGCGGCGGCATCACCGGCTTCACCGCGGGGGTGATAGGCGTGGGCGGAGCTATCCGCGGTATGTTCCTGATATCCACCGGCATAAAAAAAGAGGCCTACATCGCCACCTCGGCGGCCATCGCTTTCGTCACCGATGTTACCCGGATTTCAGTTTACGTGGCCAACGGCAGCCTGGAGGCGCGCTACTACTGGTATATCCTGCCGCTCATCGTCATCGCCTACGTCGGGACGAGGCTGGGGGTGCGGCTGCTCAGAGGTCTGCCGGAGATGGCCGTAAGGCGGGCGGTGCTGGTCATGCTCATCCTGGTAGGCATCAAGATGCTGCTGGAGCACTTCCGGGTTGTCTAGCCGGCCGGAAAGAACGGATGGAGGCGCTACTCTTCCCGGGTCCGGTGGTACCAGAAAATCCCCACCCCGCCAGCAACCACCGCACCGATAAGCAGACCCAGGGTCTGGGCCTTTAACCCTCCGAAGAAGTTGTCCACCGCATTCTGGAGTACGGTGACCACTTTGGCGGTCAGCAACCCCTGCAATCCTTCCGCCTGCTGCAACAAGGGTGCCACGTTCTCCTCGATGCCCGACCGGACCACGGCAGAAGCCACAGGACCCCACTGTATGTAGCCGACCAGTGCCATCACCAGGAC
>CAZZAU010000259.1:0-1759 GCA_964652725.1 uncultured Dehalococcoidaceae bacterium
TGGCGTGGCCTCGGCGCCGCTGGTGCGCAGCTCGTACCGCGCTGCGGAGCTTTACGCAAAGACAAGGGGACAAAAAGAAAAGTCCTGCGTTCCGGAAGGACGCCGGGAAAGGAGACCGTTATGAGAAAGAACCGGCTGCGGGAGCTGCTGGACGCGGGCAAACCCACCATCGGCACCCATATGATCACAATGTCGCCCGAGATTGTGGAGGTTATAGGCCACTCCGGAGCCTTCGATTACATTGAGCTTTGCGGCCAGTACGCCACCTGGACCCTGCCCGGCCTGGACAACTTCGCCCGGGCGGTGGAGCTTTTTCCTCATATGTCCTCGATGATGAAGGTGGAGCAGGAGCCGCGGCTGTTCATCGCCTCCCGCTCCCTGGGCGCCGGCATCCAGAACATGCTCTTCGCCGACTGCCGCTCCGCTGCCGATGTCAGGGAGTGCATCCGCATGGTAAGGCCGGCAACCCCCGAAGATGACGGATACCAAGGCTGCGTCATACGCAGAATCGGCGGCTACCTGACGGACATCGGCAACCAGGCCTGGGCCGACTCCCTGCGGCAAACGGTGGTGGCCATTATGGTGGAGAAAGCCAGTGCCGTGGAGGAACTGGAAGAGATACTATCCGTAGAAGGACTGGATATGATACAGTTCGGCCCCTGTGATTACTCGGTGAACACGGGAAAAGTGGGCCAGATGGGCAGTGCGGAGACCCAACGCAAGCAGCGGGACGTCATCGAGCTGGCCCTGAAAAAAGGCGTCCATCCCAGAGTGGAGCTGGCGAGCCTGGAGCGGGCCGAGGAGTTCATCGCCATGGGGGTGCGCCATTTCTGCATCGGCTGGGACCTGATGTCCATCCTGCAGTGGTGCGGTAACGGAGACAGGATGCGGGAGCTGCTTTCCTGATGAGCGTCCCGCGGGGGTTCACATGTGTTGACAATGCATTTTTCATATGGTAAACTCTCTTTGTATTTGGCAGTAAGCCATAGTGTGGCGGGCTGAACAGCAGTCCGGCCCGCCGGCAAATTTAATTGGATGAGCCCGGGCTCATCCAATTAAATTGTGGAGGAGGAAAAGGTTGCCAACCGTCAACCAACTAATCAACAAAGGAAGAAAGAAGGTCATCAAAAAGACCAAGGCGCCCGCGTTGCGGTTTACCTTCAATTCGCTGAAAAACCGGATGATAGAGGGCAAAGGCTCACCACAGAAGAGAGGGGTTTGTACCCAGGTGAGGACCACCACCCCCAAGAAGCCCAATTCGGCGCTGCGCAAGATCGCCAGAGTCAGACTGACCAACGGTATGGAAGTGACCGCCTATATTCCCGGGGAGGGACACGAGCTGCAGGAGCACTCGGTGGTGCTCATCCGGGGAGGCAGGGTGAAAGACCTGCCCGGAGTACGCTATCATATAGTGCGGGGAGCACTTGACGCCAGCGGCGTAGCCAACCGCAAACAGGGGCGCAGCAAATACGGCAGCAAGGCGCCCAAAGAGAAAGCGGTCGCTTAGTTACAGGAGCAAAGATGCCAAGACGCGCCCAGCCAAAGAAAAGAGAGCTAACACCGGACCCCAGGTTCCACAACCTGACGGTAGCCAGACTGGTGAACAAACTGATGAAGAACGGCAACAAAAGAACCGCCGAGACCATAGTCTACGGCGCGCTTGAGCTGCTGGAACAGCGCACCAGCAGAGACCCGGTCACGGCGCTGGAACAGGCGGTGAAGAACGCCACACCCCTGCTGGAGGTCAAACCCAGGCGGG
>CAZZAU010000259.1:1769-2032 GCA_964652725.1 uncultured Dehalococcoidaceae bacterium
TGTGGAAGTGAGAACGGACCGCGGCCTTTTCCTGGCCATGACCTGGCTGCTGAAGGTGACCCGCGCCAGAAAAGGCAAGTCCACCACGGAGAAGCTGGCGGACGAGCTATTTGACGCCTTCCGCGGCGAGGGCGCCACCATCAAGAGACGGGAGGATACCCACAGGATGGCGGAGGCCAACCGGGCCTTTGCTCACTACCGCTGGTAACCGATATGCTACTCATATACCGGACCCTGATATCATGGTAACAAGTCGCCGAGTA
>CAZZAU010000260.1:0-1995 GCA_964652725.1 uncultured Dehalococcoidaceae bacterium
GGTGCACGTGACGGGCGCCGAAGCTGATGACGGGAATCTCTCCCGCCGCCTCCACGCACTCTCTGGCCGCGGTGGCCCAGCCGCTGCAGTGGGAGAGCATACCGTCTATGGCCGTCTCATACAGCCCGTAGCTCTGATATGGCGCGGTGATACGCAGCGCCACCTCCCCGGGGGACATCGGCTCGCCCTCGGCCAGGGCCCACACCTCGGCCTTGCTCTCCGGCAGCACTCTCTGCAGAAGCGCTTTCACCTCCTCTATTCCGCACAGTACTCCGGCGTCGCTGGTGAAGAACTCCATCGTGGCCACCGGGTCGAGGCCTTCGCGGCGCAGAATCTCTATGGTGCGGGCAAAGTAGATATCCGCGGTGTCTCCGGACAGTACCGCATCGGACGGTTCGAACGGAGGGTTTTTCATCGGTAATCCTCCGAGCGCGTCAGCTTCGCCCCCAGCACCTTCTCGATGTGGTTCAGGGCGAACTGCTGCGTTTGTTCATCGGTGGTGGCCACGCAGTCCACCGGCACCTCCACCGGGTAGTAGTTGTTGCGCGCATCGGCGGTGGTATGCATCACGCAGATGTTGGTGAGCACCCCGCAGATAATCAGTCTGTCCGGTTTCAGCGTGTGCAGCCGCGCGTCAAGGTCGGTGCCGAAAAAGCCGCTGTAACGGCGCTTGGGAATGATCTGGCCCTCATAGGCGGCCAGCTCCGGTATCACCTGCGCCTCCTCGCTTCCGGCCACGCAGTGCGGCGGGAACATCTTGAACTCGGGGTCGTCCGGCAGATGATGGTCGCAGATGTAGAAGATTGTGGAGCCGCGGACCTGCTCCGCCTCCAGCAGCTTCTGCACGTTGGGGATGATGTCCCGGGCGTGGTCGCCCACGTACAGGGTCTGGCCCGGCTCCATAAAGCACTTGAGCATATCCGTCACAATGATTGCGTTCGGCATGGTCTACCTCCCTTGTTCGCTTAATGCCGGAAGTGTCTCTCTCCGGTGAAAACCATAGCTATATCGTGCCTGTCGGCGGCTTCGATAGAGTCCCGGTCCCGGATGGAGCCGCCGGGCTGGATGATGGCGGCCACTCCCGCCTCCGCCGCTGCCTCCACCACGTCCGGGAAGGGGAACATGGCGTCCGAGGCCAGCACGCTGCCTGCGCTCTTCTCCCCCGCCTTTTCTATGGCGATGCGGGCGCTGACGATGCGGCTGGGCTGGCCGGCGCCCATGCCCACCAGTGTCCTGTCTTTGGCCAGCACGATGGCGTTCGATTTCACGTGCTTCACCGCCCGCCAGGCAAAAAGCAGGTCGCCGGTTTGGGCATCGGTGGGCTTCTTTCTGGTCACCGTCTGCAGTCTCACGCTGTCCTCGGCCAGCGAGTCCGAACTCTGCACCAGAAACCCGCCTCTGACCCGCCGGTAGTCCACGTAACCTTCATGGGAGACGCCGTAGTTCGGCGGGAAGTCCGCGTGCAGGATGCGCAGGTCTTTTCTGCCTCTGAGCGTCTCCAGCGCCTTCTCATCATACCCCGGAGCGATGACGATTTCGTAAAAGGTCTTGCTCATCTCTTCCGCGGTCTCAGGGTCTACCTTCCGGTTGGCCGCCACGATGCCGCCGAAGGCGGCCACGGGGTCGCCGCTCAGTGCCCTGCGGTAGGCTTCGGCGATGCTCTGATGGCTGGACAGCCCGCAGGGATTGGTGTGCTTGATGACGGCCACCGCGGGCGCGGCAAAATCGGTGACCGCTCCCCAGGCGGCGTCGGCGTCCAGGATATTGTTGAAGGAGAGCTCTTTTCCTCCCAGCTGCCGGGCCCAGGTGATGCCCGTGTCCGCGCATCCTGCCGCCGCCTGCTGCTCAGCGTAGAAGGCGGCCATCTGGTGCGGGTTTTCCCCGTAGCGCAGGTCGTAGCGCTTCTTCATGCCGATGGTCATCTCGTCCGGGAAAAGCTCCTCCTCCCGCCTGAGGTACCGGGCTATGGCGGTATCATACAGGGCCACATGCTGG
>CAZZAU010000261.1:0-1994 GCA_964652725.1 uncultured Dehalococcoidaceae bacterium
CAGGGCCCGTTCTATGACCGCCGCCTTGCGGGCAAGCTGCTCGTCGGAAAGGCCGGTGCCGCGGCCGGTCACCTCCGTCACAGGTCTGCCGGTCATTACCGCGCAGATGGCGCTGCTGGGGGTGGTGTTGCCGATGCCCATATCTCCGGTGCCCACGATATCCAGCCCCTTCCGCGCTTCCTCGTCCACCAGCCCGATGCCGGCCTCGATGCACCGGACGGCCTGCTCCGCGGACATTGCCGGGCCGTTGGCCATGTTGCGGGTGCCCGGGGCTATTTTGCGGGAGACGAGTTCGGGGGCCGGGCCCAGTTCGCGGGCCACCCCCATATCCACGATAATCACTCTGGCCCCGGCCTGCCGGGCGATGACGTTGATGCCCGCTCCGCCGCGCAGGAAGTTGGCCACCATCTGGGCGGTGACATCCTGCGGCCAGTTGCCTATCTTCTCCGCCACTACCCCGTGGTCACCGGCCAGGGTGAAGATGGCCTTATTATTGACCTGGGGCAAAGCCCTGGCCTGGATGCCGGCCAGCTGTATGGACAGCTCCTCCAGACGGCCCAGACTGCCAGGCGGCTTGGTCAGGGTATCCTGCCGGGCCTGTGCCCGGGCCATAGACGCGGCGTCGAGCGGCAGTATGCTTTCTATGGTGCTGTCGAGCAGCTTTGCTGGTGCGGTCACTTTCTTACAGTTCTCCCTTTCGTTTCAGTTCATCCAGTGTATCTATGAATTTCCGGCAACCGGGAAGGGTGCGGGGGGAAACTCGGACGTAGCCGGGCAGGCCGAAGGAGGCGCAGTCCCGTACCTGAATGCCGCGCCCGAGCAGCGCGGCGCGGAACCGCCGGGAGTTTCCCACCTCCACCAGGAAGTAATGCGTCTGCGAGGGGACTATCCTGAACCCGGACCGGGATAGACCGTCGCGCAGAAACTGCCCGGCTTCTCTTATCTGCGGCCTTGTCTTTTCGAGATAATCGCGCTGCAGCATCATGGCACCCACTTTCTGGGCGATGGCATTCACGTTCCAGGGCGGCCTCACCCGCCGCAGGCAATCGGCAATGCCGGCACCGGCGATGGCATAGCCCAGGCGCAGGCCGGCCAGCCCGTAGTCTTTGGTCATGGAGCGCATCAGCACCACGTTGTCGCGGGAGATGAGGTCTGCGGCGGACCATGGTGCTTCCACGAAGGCCAGGTAGGCCTCGTCAAGAACCAGCAGGCCGTCCCCGGCGGTGGACAGAATGGCCTCGACATTTTTCCGGGACAGGTAGCGGCCGGTGGGGTTATCGGGGTTGCATAGAAACAGGATGCGGGGACGGTGCGCCCTGACGAGAGCCGCCGTTTCCTCCAGCCGGGGGAAGAAACCGTCCGCCTCTTCCGTCCGCTGTTTTATTACCCTTGCCCCGGCTATTCTGGCGGCGACCTCGTACTCTCCGTAGGTCGGCTCGAGGAGCAGCACCCGGTCTCCGGGGCGGAGATAGGCCAGGGTGATGAGCCGGATGAGTTCGGTAGTGCCGCTTCCCGCGATGATATTCCGGGGGTGCACGTCCAGACCGGCCGCCAGCAGCTCTCTCAGCTCGGTTGCCTCCGGATCGGGGTACCGCCCGATGGCGAACTTGTCCAGGGACATTTTCCCTATCTCCGGCGGAGGTGGGAAGGGATTGGTGCACACACTGAAATCGAGCACCTGGTCCGGGTCGGTGCCCATAGCGCTGAGCTCGGCGTAGTCCGGCCCGCCGTGGGGGCAGACCTCCAGGTTGTCTATTTCAGGCCTGGGGGACAAAGGCAAAGTATGTACCTCCCGCAATCAGACATAGCAGCGCCCAGATGAGCAGGGCTATCTGCGTCACCGCTAGAGAAGCATCGATGGTCTCCGGCGTGAGCGCATGGTTTTCCTCGCCCAGCGCATAGTGTCCCGGCTTTTCCAGCCGTACGCTCAGGGCCCCGGCCATCGCCGCCATCGGCCAGCCGGCGTTGGGGCTTTCCGTTTTCCCGTGCTGCGC
>CAZZAU010000262.1:0-1990 GCA_964652725.1 uncultured Dehalococcoidaceae bacterium
CGGGTGCGGGCAAAGGCGAGAGAACGCACTTGCTGATTCACAAGCTCGGTGAACAGGAAAGTGGCCTCGCTGTTGGCGCTGCGCCGCACGCTCTTTGCCCGGTCTATCAGCGGCGGATTCCAGAATACGAAGTGCTTGCCGCCGTGCGGTGAGCCGTCATTATCCACCACGGTGAAGGGCAATCCCACCAGCCCGGCGGCATGCTCGCCCGGGTTGGCCACGGTGGCCGACGAGCAGATGAACCGGGGCGAGGAGCCGTAGAGCTGGCACAGTCGGCGCAGTCGGCGCAGCACGCCGGCTACATGGGAGCCGAACACGCCCCGGTAGGTATGCGCCTCATCCACCACCACGTAGCGCAGGTGGCGCAGCCATCGTGACCAGTACCGGTGGTTGGGCAAAATGCCGAGATGCAGCATGTCCGGGTTGGTCAGGATTATGCGGGCTTTCTTTCTTATCTCAGCCCGTTCTTCCCTGGGCGTATCTCCGTCAAAGGTGGCCATCTGCTCCCTGGCGAACAGGTCCGGAGCGAACAGCTCGCGCAATCCCCGGAGCTGGTCCTGGGCCAGCGCCTTGGTGGGAAAAAGGTACAGGGCCCGCCCTTCCGCCTCCTTCAGCAAGACCTCCCCTACCGCGATGTTGTAGCAAAGGGTCTTGCCGCTGGCGCTGGCCGTAGCCACCATTACGTTATCGCCCTCCCGGGCGCGGTCCGCCGTCTCCGCCTGGTGCGTGTACAGGGGCAAAAAGCCGCGCCGGCGCAGCCGGTCTGCAAGCTGCGGCAGCAGAGGCGTTTTGGTTGCCGCATGGGAGGGCTGGCGGGGTGGTATATGCTCGATATGGGCTATCTGACCCTCGTAATCAGATTCCGCCTGGAGGTGCTGCAGGAAAGCCAGAGTGTCCACCGCACACCCCGCTAAACGGGAAGAACCTCGATTTCGAAATCCAGGACCTCGGCCTCAAACCGGCTCTCGTTGACGAAGTCCACTATCCGGGACAGAACCTCGCTGGCATGACGGCCCTCGTTACTGATGCAGCTAACCCCGATGGTCGCCAACTGCCACAGGTCGTGGTTGTCCACCTCGGCCACGGAAACATTGAACCGGTTGCGTATCCTGGCAGTGATGGACTTCAGAATTTGCCGTTTTCCCTTGAGAGAGGCATTTTCCGGTATGCGGATGCTGATTTTGCAGATACCAACGTGCATTATTTCCAGGGAGGGCGCGTGCCTCGGAGCCTCAACCTCCCACAAATAAATCTATCACCACGCTCTGCGGGTGTCAAACCTCCGCGACTTTGGCCCCTCGTGCCGTTTCTTCCGGAGTCTCTATGCGGAAACCGCTTTCCGGTCAACTCTTGCCCGCTATGCAAAAGTTATGGTATGATGAACTATCGAGCCAGGTCTTACACCCCCGAATCTTCACAATCATCATAACCATATTTTTTCAGGAGAGTTCATATGCCCGCGATTTACCTTATTGACGTGACCAATAGAGACGGAGTGCAAACCGCCAAGCTGGGCCTTTCCAAGCTGGAGAAGACGCTCATCAACATCTATCTCAACGAAATGGGCGTTTTCCAGTCCGAGTTTGGCTTCCCCACCACCCGGCACGAAAGTCTTTATCTCCAGGCCAATCTGGAGCTGGCGGAAATGGGTGTTCTCCACCCCATCCGTCTGCAAGGCTGGATAAGGGCCGTCTCCGGCGATGTGGAGACCACTTTCAAGCTGGTGCCGCAAATCAAACACCTGAACCTTTCCATCTCCACTTCCCACCAGATGATAAACGGCAAGTTCCAGGGCAGAAAAGGTCGCGATGATATCATCGGCGAGATGGTGGAAGCGCTGGACGCCGCCAGGGAAAAGGGGGCGGAGACGGTGGGCGTCAACGCGGAAGACGGCTCGCGGACGGACATCGATTTTCTAATCCGGTTCGGAAAAGCGGCCAAGGAGCACGGCGCGGCACGGCTGAGGTACTGTGATACCCTGGGCTATGAT
>CAZZAU010000263.1:0-1990 GCA_964652725.1 uncultured Dehalococcoidaceae bacterium
GGTGTTGGGCAGCTTCCCTTCCCCGAGCCAGATGGCGATGTTCTTCCCCACCATACCCGGAATCATCAGCGCACGCCCCATACAGACCGCCTTGACGAAGGGGGCCCCCAGCGCCAGGGCCTTGAATATGCCGTCCTCGCTGCTGAAGCCTCCGGCCAGAGCGATGTCCGGCACCTGCTGTCCGCGGTCGGCCAGCTTTTTGGCGAACTCGCAGGCAGCCGAGTGCAGGTACAGGCTGGGAATGCCCCACTCCTCCATCATCCGCCAGGGGCTCATCCCGGTCCCGCCGGGAGCGCCGTCAATGGTCAGGAGGTCAATCCTGGCATCCGCGCCCCACTTGATGGCCATGGCCAGCTCGCGCAGGCTGTAAGCGCCCGTCTTCAAGGTAATACGCTTGAAGCCCATATCTCTCAGGCGCTTGACCTCGGCGTGGAAGCTGTCCTCGTCCACAAACCCCAGCCGGCTGTGCCGCTCGAACTCCTTGAGGGCGCCGTCTTTGAAGGCCGCCTGCACCACCTCGCTGGACGGGTCCGGCGTAACGATGTAGCCGCGCTTTTGCAACTCCAGGGCCCGCTCCAGGCTATTGACCTTAATCTCGCCGCCGATGCATTTGGCTCCCTGTCCCCACTTCAGCTCGATGGTGTCCAAACCGTGCTTCTTGCTCACGTACTCGGCGACGCCCAGCCTGGTGTCCTCCACGTTCATCTGTACCAGGATTTCGCCATAGCCCTGGTGGTAGCGGCGGTAGATTTCAATGCGGCGGTCCATATCCGGCGCCGAGGTCACTTTGCCACTGGAGTCCAGCTCAAGCTGCGGGTCAATGCCGCACACATTTTCACCGCAGACCAGGGTCACCCCGCCGAGTGCCGCTCCGATGGCGAAGTGCTCCCAGTTTTTGCGGGCTATTTCCGTGGAGCCGAGCGCCCCGGTGAACACCGGGACCTTCATCCTTACCTTTTTGTCCCAGCCGTAATCCGTCTCCGTGTTGACCGCCGGGAATATGGCGGTATCCGGATCGCCTTTTACGCCATCGGGCAGGCCGTTAGCACCCATAGCATAGCCCTGGATGTTCAGATGGGAATAGTCCACCGGGTAATCTTTATCGCCGCCAGCGGTAACATCACCGAAGGGCCCCGGGTAGATAAGCTCGCGGCCCCTGAAGGTAGCCCGGAACACCTCGCAGTTTCCGGTGCAGCCGTCAATACATCGACTACAAATACCGCTCATCGGGGTCACGCTTCTGGAGCGATTCGCGGACCTGGTGGCGTCATTGGCGTTGGGTCTTTGCAGGTTCATGCTTGTTTCTCCTTGCTATTGTTATTGTAAGTAGTCTACCGGTTGTAGTTTACCGGTATTCCCTTCTCTTTCAGATACCGTTTGGCCTCGGGAATACTTATCTCCCCGAAGTGGAAAACGGAAGCGGCCAGCACCGCGGATGCTTTCCCCTCCACAACGGCCTCGTACAGGTGTTCCAGTTTGCCGGCCCCGCCGGAAGCCGTCACGGAGATGTTTACCGCCTCGGCCACCGCTCTGGTCATCTCCAGGTCATACCCCTCCCGGGTGCCGTCCGCATCCTTGCTGGTCAGAAGGATTTCTCCCGCTCCCAGCGCCTCCACCTTCCTGGCCCAGGCAACGATGTCCAGCCCCGCCGCCTCCTCACCACTTCTCACCGGGGCAGGCCGCTTCCCGGCGGGTTTTTTCGCCCGTCGATGGCCACCACCAGCTTGTCTTTGCCGAACTCCGCCGCGGCCTGCGCCACAAGCTCCGGGTTTCTGACCGCGGCCGTATTGATGGAGACCTTGTTCACACCGATATCGAACAGCGCCTTCATATCCCGGATAGAGCGTATACCTCCCCCTACCGCAAACGGCACGGTGACCTTGCGGGCCACCCGTTCCACCCACGCCAGCATCGTCTGCCGGCTCTCCACGGTGGCCATGATGT
Organism: uncultured Dehalococcoidaceae bacterium; assembly: GCA_964652725.1. Lineage (GTDB taxonomy): Bacteria > Chloroflexota > Dehalococcoidia > Dehalococcoidales > RBG-16-60-22 > CAZZAU01. The sequence continues at coordinate 1,945 of CAZZAU010000263.1, forward strand.
CCAGGAAGACCAGCTCGTCGGCCCCCTCCCGGCAATAGGCCTCCGC
>CAZZAU010000264.1:0-1972 GCA_964652725.1 uncultured Dehalococcoidaceae bacterium
CGAGCGGGAGTGTCAAACGCTGCCGGCTTGGGGCGCGGCGAGCCCCGGGCCTGACGGGCAACTTCCCGGTTCCTGGCTCGGTCAGCCGATGAGAAGCGGCGTAACGTAGGTCTCGATGATGGCCGCCGGCAGCAGCAGAGCGAAGGCCAGTACCAGGTAGCGGGACATTTGCAGGAAATGCGGTTTCAGCTGGTTTCGCCTGGATGGGGAGATGGCTGCCATCATAACCCTGGCCCCGAAGCTCAGCGCTGCCGCCTCGCCGATGATGAGCGCCGGAAGCTCCAGGATGCCGTGGGGCAGCAGCCCGCCCAGCAGAAACCCCAGCGATTGCTGCTCCACGATGATGACGGAAACGAAGCCGATGAGCCAGCCGTTCACTGTCAGCGCCAGAATAGGGAACAGGCACAGGATGGGGCTCAGCACGAAACTGAACAGCAGAGCGGAGACATTTTTGAGATAAATGAACAGGGCCGTGCTGAGCTTGAACGGGCCCAGTATGTCCCCCAGTTCTCTGAGGGCCGCCAGGTCCTCCGCCAGCAGTCCGGAGACGCTCTCCGGCATGGCCAGCCCCGCCGCGATGCCAGAGAGGAATAGGCCGGCTGCAATGAGAACCCAGTTCCGGTATCTCATCGCTTTTGTTATCCGGCGCCCCAGGAGTCATAGAAAACGATTTCGGACAGCTCTTTGCGCGGCGTGGGGCTCTTGGTCTCGGCGGGGTAGCCGAGCGGGGTCATAGCTACCACGCAGTAGCCCTCCGGCACGCCCAGAACGCGGGCCGCCTTTGCGGCATCGAAGAGGCCGACGTACACGGTGCCCAGGCCCAGGGAGTGGGCTGCCAGCACCAGATTTTGCATGGCCAGGGCAACATCGAACATAAACCAGTCGCCTTTGTCCGTGGTTACCTGCCCGGCTTTGAAACCGGCTCTGCCCGTTCGGGCACAGGCCACGATGACCAGGGGAGCATTGCGCACCGCGTTCCGGGCGGGGTTGGTCTCGGTGAGTGTGTCGGACAGTTTGCCCCTGACGGCGCTGTCCCGCACCACCACGAAACGCCAGCACTGGGTATTGGCCCAGGATGGCGCCTGGCGGGCGGCTTCCAGCACCTGCGCCAGGACACCTCCGTCAACCGGGTCGGTGCGGTACTTCCTGATGCTCCTTCTGGTTCGGATCGCTTCCAGAACTTCCAAAACGTCCTCCTTACTTGCGTATTCCGCTATTCTTCCCAGGCGTCTTTGCCGATAAGTGAGACGAAGCGGCAGCCGCCCAGGTCTTCTATTACGTTCTCCTTCTCCTGGCGGGTGATTTTGTACAGCTCCTGGTGGTAGCGGGTGCCTACCGGGATGACCATCCGTCCCCCCAAGGCCAGCTGCGCCACGAGTTCGTCCGGCACCCTGGGGGCGCCGGCAGTGACCATTATGGCTTGGTAAGGGCCGCTTTCCGGCCAGCCCAGGTTATCCCGGGCCACGTGTATCTCAATATTGGCATAGCCCAGGTCTGCCAGCACCCTGCGGGCCTGTTCCGCCAGAGCGGGTAATCTCTCCACGCTGACCACGTGCCGCGCCAGCTCCGCCAGTATGGCGGTCTGGTAACCGCTGCCGGTGCCTATCTCCAGCACCTTCTCTTCGCCGGTGAGTTCCAGCGCCCGGGTCATCAGGGCGATGATGAAGGGCTGGGAGATGGTCTGCTGCAGGCCGATGGGCAGGGGGATATCCTCGTAGGCGAGGTGGCGGTTTTCCGGAGGCAGGAAATGCTCCCGGGGTACGCGGGACATGGCATCCAGAACTTTCCGGTCCCTGATGCTGGCGCCGAGGTGCTCTATCAGTCTGGCTCGTTCGGTGGCGAAGTCCATAGCGCTGATATTACCGGTTGTTACAGGACCACCGCCAGGATAACCAGGACCGCCAGGATAACCCCGGCCAGAATGCCGATTCTGCGCAGCTCGGCGCGGATGAACGGGTAGGCCGTAACCGCC
>CAZZAU010000265.1:0-1955 GCA_964652725.1 uncultured Dehalococcoidaceae bacterium
TTCGTTACAGTTTACGTTGCGCATCTTTTTCTCCGCTGGCTCCTCAGGTCCGAGCGCAAAAATCCAGGAGGTACCGATATAGGTGTATAAAATTCTGCGTAAAGAAGACCTCACCCCTCAGACCCACCTGTTCGCATTCGAGGCCCCGGCGGTAGCCAGAAAGGCCCGGCCCGGCCAGTTCGTGGTCATCCGTATAGATGAGCGGGGCGAGCGTATCCCCCTCACCGTGGCTGACTGGGATGAAGAGGAGGGCAGCGTCAGCGTGGCCTGCATGGAGGTGGGCACTACCACCCGGCGCCTGGCCTTACTCAACACCGGGGACGCGGTGGCTGATTTTGTGGGGCCGCTGGGCGTCCCCACGGAAGTAGAGAAATTCGGCACCGTCTGCTGCGTGGCCGGCGGCTTCGCTGTGGCCGTGGTAATGCCCATCGCCAGGGCGTTGAAACAGGCGGGCAATAAAGTCATCTCTATCCTCGGCGCACGCAACAAAGACCTCCTCTTCTGGGAGGAGGAGATGCGCGCTGCCAGCAATGAGCTCATTGTTATCACCGATGACGGCTCGTATGGCCGCAAAGGCCTCGTTACCGAGCCGCTCAAAGAGCTGCTGGAAGGCAAGGAAAAAATCGACCGCGTTATCGCCATCGGCCCCAGCATCATGATGAAATTCTCCGCTCTCACCACCCGGCCCTTCGGCGTCAAGACCATTGTCAGCCTGAACCCCATTATGGTGGACGGTACCGGGATGTGCGGTTGCTGCCGGGTCGCGGTGGGGGGCACAACGCAGTTCGCCTGCGTGGACGGGCCCGATTTTGATGGCCACCAGGTGGACTGGGACCTGCTCCTGGCGCGGCAAAAGACCTACGTTGAAGAAGAGAATCATTCCCTGGAGATGTGGCAGTGTAAGTGTGGCACCGAAACCCGGTCAGGAGGGGGGAAGTAGCCATGCCCAAACCCAATCTGAACCGTGTGGAGATGCCCCGGCAGGAGCCGGAAAAGAGGGCCAGGAACTTCGAGGAGGTGGCCCTTGGCTATGACCTCAAGATGGCTATCGAGGAGGCGGGACGCTGTTTGCAATGCCCAAAGTATCCCTGCAAGTCGGGCTGTCCCGTGCAGGTGGACATCCCCGAGTTCATTCTTGCCCTGCGCGATGACAATATAAAAGAGGCGGTGCGGGTGCTGAAGGCGAAGAACGCTCTACCCGGCATTTGCGGCCGGGTATGCCCCCAGGAATCCCAGTGCGAGGCCGAGTGTGTCATGGCCAAGAAGGGCGGGCAGGTGGCCATAGGGCGGCTGGAGCGCTACGTGGCGGACTGGGAGCGGGAGAAGATGGGTGCCCTGCCCGTAGAACCTGCCCCTCCCAGCGGCAAGAAGGTGGCGGTCATCGGCTCCGGACCGGCCGGCCTCACCGCGGCCGCGGACCTGGCCAGACTGGGGCACAAGGTGACCATCTTCGAGGCGCTGCACGTGGCGGGCGGGGTGCTGATGTACGGCATCCCGGAGTTCCGGCTGCCCAAGGAAGTCGTGCAGAACGAGGTCAAGTACGTGGAGTCGCTGGGAGTGGAGATAAAGCTCAACCATGTCATCGGCAAGCTGTTCACCATCGATGAGCTGCTGGGTAACGGCTATGATGCCGTGTTTATGGGCACAGGCGCCGGGCTGCCGCTGTTTTTGGGCGTCCCCGGCGAGAACCTGAACGGCATCTATTCTGCCAATGAGTTCCTGACCCGGGTCAACCTGATGAAGGCATACCGCTTTCCCGAGTATGATACCCCGGTGCGGGTGGGCCGGCGGGTGGCGGTAATCGGAGGCGGCAACGTGGCCATGGACTCGGCCCGCTGTGCCCTGCGGCTGGGGGCGGAGAAGGTATATATCATCTACCGCCGCTCAGATGAGGAGATGCCCGCCCGCCGCGAGGAGGTGGAAAACGCCAGGGAAGAGGGTATCATCTTTGAGCT
>CAZZAU010000266.1:0-1953 GCA_964652725.1 uncultured Dehalococcoidaceae bacterium
AGGGCCATCGCCGCCGCGCCCATAATAAGATATGCGTTCCGCCAGCCATAGCTCACGATAAGCATGCTGGCCACCAGCGGCACCGCCAGTTGCCCGGTTCCCGTGCCCACCTTCACGACTCCGGTCATCAGCCCCCTTTTACGGACGAACCATCTCGCCGTCGTGCTCAGAGGCACCACATCGATGGCGCTCATCCCGATGCCAAACAGCACGCCGTAAAACAAGTACAGTTGCCAGAGGCTGTTGAGACCTGACATCAGTAGCAACCCCAGTCCGTAGAAGACGCTCGCCCCCGTTATCACCCGGCGCGGTCCCAACCTGTCGTTGAGTCTCCCCACCAGGATGCCCAGGAATCCCGCGATGAGCAGCGCCAGGGACTGGGTGCCGGACAGGGCGGCCCTCGACCAGCCGAAATCATCAAGCAGCGGCTTGAAGAAAACCCCGAAAGCGACAAATACGCCGATGCCCACGGCCTGTATGCCAAAGCCGGAAGCCACGACGTTGTACCCGTAGAAATAAGCTGGTCTTTTCATGCTGGTATCCAGTATAGCCTTCCCGGACAGGGAAATGCCACTCCGGCCTGCGGGGGCACCGCTTTTCGGTCCAACCGTTTCTGTAATACAATGGATTTGCCAGCCCTGCAAGAGGCAAAGGGCCGGCAATAACCGGAAATGAGGCAGGCGAAGAGACCGCCGCCGTTTGAAAGAAGCCGGACTGTGGACATTAGAGTAACCACCGAGAAGAGTATGAGACCCGCCATGGAAGATGCCCACTTCACCGACCCCAACTTCGCGGGCAGGGGCTGGGTGTACGCCGGCATCTATGACGGCCACAACGGCGCGGAAGCGGCACAGTACGCCGCAAAGCGCCTGCACCGGATATTCCTGGAGCGGCTGGAGGTGGGAATGGCACCGGGGGAAGCGTTCTCGGCCGCCTATGAAGCAGTATCAGCCGAGATGGAGCGGCTGGATTCAGGCACCACAGCAGTAGATGTGCTGCTGCGGGATGGCATTATTTATGCCGCCAACGTAGGAGATGCCAGGGCCATCGTCGTCGGCAGGAGAAGCATGCATCAGTTGACTGTGGACCACCGTCTGGACGACCCTTCCGAAAGACAACGGGTGGAGGCGGCGGGAGGCCGGGTTATCTATCCCTATACATACCGGGGAATGCAGGGGTTGATGCCGACCCGGAGCCTGGGCGACAGCTACTTCAAGCCGGTGGGAATCATAGCCACGCCTTCGGTGGCCGAGTATGCCCTCACCGACGACGATTTTCTGGTGCTGGCGGCGTGCGACGGGCTGTTCGACTTTATGGAAAATGAAGAGGTGGCCCGGTTCGCCAGGGAATACGCCGGGCTGGAAGCCTTGCTCGAGGCCCTCAAGACCGAGGTGCTGGGAAACCGCTCTGGCGCGGATAATCTGACCATCGCGGCCGTTTCACTGGAAGACGGCCGGAACTGATACTCCGCTTTCGCGACTATCTGCATCCCCGGCAGTCCCTGCCTGTTACCCCGTGGGGAAAGCGCCGCCACCCGGAGCCACTGCACATCGTCCCGGCTTTATCTCAACAGCCTTCCTTGCCAGCCTCCCGCGCCGGGCCATTCCCGTCATCCAGGGCCCGAGCCTTTCGGCCGGCGGTCTGCTCTCCCCCGTGAATGAAATAGCGGGGTGCGGGGAGGTCTTCCCGTTCCTCCTCGTGCTTCAGCGAAATCCATTCTACAAGCCCTGAGCTATAAAAGTCATAAAACGCAGGCACAAAAAGTAACAAAACAATGACATTTTTGCCGGCCGGTCATCCGTATGAAAAGAGCGGACTCCCCGCCTTTGAAAGCCCGAAAGCCCGCTCTCAGCTTCGTTCCACTACTCCCGCCTTTTGGTTACCTGCGCCAAATTGCTCTTTTACTAATCGTCTCATAATAGTATAGACATTCATTGCCTCAATGGATTATCA
>CAZZAU010000267.1:0-1952 GCA_964652725.1 uncultured Dehalococcoidaceae bacterium
AGCCGCCGGGCCGTCCATAGATTCGGGAACGATTCTAAACTTTATGTAAACCGAAGGGTCAGGCACATCGTCCTGATAGCCCAGGGCCACCTCGTGCGAGCTCAGCGAGGTACCGCAGCGGGGGCAATGGGGGGTGACGCGGTATCCCTGGTAGACCAGCCCTCTCTCCCACATCTGCTTGATGGCCCACCACACGCTCTCGATGTAGTAGTTCTCCATGGTGATGTAGGGATGCTCGAGGTCAATCCAGAAGGCGATGCGCTCCGTCAGCGCGTTCCAGTCCTTCAGGTAGCGGAAGACGCTCTCCCGGCAGCGGGCGTTGAACCTGGCGATGCCGTATTCCTCAATCTGCGCCTTGCCAGAGAAGCCCAGCTCCCGCTCCACCTCCAGTTCCACCGGCAGGCCGTGGGTATCCCAGCCGGCGTTGCGCGGCGCATAGTAGCCCTTCATCGCCTTATAACGCGGGATGATGTCCTTGAAGATGCGGGAGAGCACGTGGTGAATACCCGGGCTGCCGTTGGCGGTGGGCGGACCCTCGTACAGGGTAAAGCGGGGGCCGCCGCGGCGGTTTTCCACGCTTCGGGCAAAGGTCTGCCTCTGCCGCCACCACTCCAGAATCCTCTCCTCAATCTCCGGCAAATTGAGTTTGCTGGTTACCGGCTGGAACATGCTGGTTATCCTTTCTGCACAAAAAAACCCGTCCCACAGGGACGGGCATTACGTTACCCGCGGTACCACCCTAATTCCCCGGTACCACCGGGGCACTCTTACGGGCTCACCAGGATGCCGCGCTCCGGATAACGGCGGACGCCACCGGCCAGGTCTACTTGGTCGAAAACCGTTCGGCTGGCGGCTCGGGAGGGATTTTCGGGGAGCCGGTCACATCTGCTCTCACCGTACCAGACTCGCTGGGCGCCCGCGCCTTCCCCTACTCGTCTCCGTCACTGCCTTTACGGCTAGATTAACACACGCTGTGCGCCAAGTCAATCAGAGGGCAGCCCCTTGGGCACGACGACCACCCGCCGCATCTCCCCCTCTCCGCTGCTCTCCGTGGTCACGTCCGGATGGTCCGCCAGCGCCAGATGGATAATCCTGCGGTCGAAAGGCGTCATCGGCTCCATGGCAAAGGACCTGCCGGTACGCTTTACCTGCTCCGCCATCCGCCAGGCCAGGGACTGCAAAGCATTGTAGCGGCGCTGCTTGTACCCCTCCACATCGATAACTATGGGCAGCCACTCGCCTTCCCGCTGCCCGACGATTATCCTTACCAGGTATTGCAGCGCGGCCAGGGTCTGCCCCCGCCTGCCGATGAGGATACCCAGGTCATCGCCCTCCACATCCAGGGTGATGCTGCCGGCCGCGGCCTCTTCCGTGTCCCCGAGAAATCCCGGCACCGACCGTACGGATGCCGATAGACCCATCAAGCCCAGCAGGTCTTCCAAAACGCTGCTGGCCAGCGCTGCGATTTCATCCTGGTTCTCTGGAACATCCATCTACTTACCTCGCCTGGGGTGTTTGTCTCTCCTGGGCAGCTTTTTCATGCCTCTCTGTCCGGGCTGGAACCGGGAACCCCCCTCCCTGGCTTCCTGCTGCCCGATGTCAGCTCCGCCGGAATCGGTGATGTCAGCCTGCGCCTCTGCGGACTCGGACTGCTTCTCTGCCGCGGTGATGCGCCTGACGTACTTCTTGTCCTTGCCCGGCGGCTGGGCCGTTCCGGCGGCGGTGAGACCACCCCACCCGCCGGTGATGTAATACTGCACCCCGATGCTGATAAGGTTTGACACCACCCAGTACAGCGCCAGGCCGCTGGGGAACTGCAGGGTCAGAAAGGCGAACATCAGCGGCATTACGTACAGCATCATCTGGGCCTGTGCCTGCTGCCGGGGGTCCCCCGTCCGGGGAGTCACCATCTTCTGCTGCACCCACATGGTGCCGCCTACCAGGATGGGCAG
>CAZZAU010000268.1:0-1935 GCA_964652725.1 uncultured Dehalococcoidaceae bacterium
CCACCCTGGTGGCGCCAAACTCCAGCATCCGGTCTATTTCCTCCGGCCCGCACCAATCGGGCCTGGTCTCTATGCACAGGCCGGTGCAGCGGTGCTCCGCCGTCTCGTTGAAATGCTTCGCCTCCTCCAGAGTGACCGACTCCACGCCATTCAGGGCATCAAAACACTCCTTGATAAACCGGTACTGATAATCCTCGGGAGTGGCCAGGAAGGTGCCCCCCATTATTATCAGCTCAATCTTGTCAGTGGGATGCCCCATCTCTGATAAAGCCCTTAATCTCATTCTGACCTGCTCGGCGGCATCATATTCACACTCCCTCCCCCGCAACACCGCCGGCGATTCCGGTGTATAGCTCTGGGGTGTCGCCAGGTACGTGGGACAGTAGATGCACCGCCCCGGACACTTCATGGGATGGGTCATAATCGCTACCGGCGTGACCCCGGATATTGTCCTGGTGATTTTTTTCATAGTATACTGGTTCCAAAAGCAGTTTAGCAGATTTCAACTTATGGCCTCAAATATTTTTGATGAGATAGCCCCCGGCTGGTATAGTTTCAGGCACTGGTCCAGATTCCGCAGCGAGCTTGAAGCGCTGGCCCACCGATGGCAGAAGGGCAAACTGCTGAATATTGGCTGCGCTCACGGCCCGGACTTCCTGCCTTTCGCCCGGGACTTTGACCTGCACGGCATGGACTTTTCCCCGGAGATGATAAAATTTGCCCGCAAATATGCTCAGAAATTCAACTTCACCGTTAGCCTGACCGTGGCCGATGCCAGACACCTGCCTTACGCCGATGAGTCTTTCGACCGCGCAATCTCGGTAGCTACTTATCACCATATCACGGGCAAACGGGAGAGAAAAGCGGCTTTTCATGAGCTGAGGCGGGTGTTAAAGCCAGGAGGTGAAGCCTTTATTACCGTGTGGAATCGCTGGCAGCCCGGATTCTGGCTGAGCCGCCGGGAAATAGCCGTGCCCTGGCGGACAAAAGGCAGGACCCTGCACCGTTATTATTACCTTTTCTCTTACTCCGAGCTGGAAAAGATGGCGAAAGAGGCCGGCTTTGAAGTGCTCAAATCTTCCCCGGAAAGCACCTGCCGCTTCCCGATAAAGCTCTTCTCAAGGAATATCTGTCTGCTGGTGAGAAAAACCCGGCGGCACTCTACTGCTGCGCTTTGACAAATTCATGACGCCAAAGCTATGATGAGCAGGTTGAGCGGGAGAAATGAGATGAGTAAGAAGAGGAGGCTACCGTCAATGCTTATCCCGACGATAGTAATGGGGATAATTGCCGCTGTCCTTATCTTTATCGCCTATAACAAAGGGGGAGGAGAGCATATCCTGGGGTTAAAATCCGCAGGCAGCATGCTGGTGCAGATAATCCCCTTGTTAATCTTCGCTTTCATTATAGCCGGCATGGTTCAGATCCTTCTCCCTGTTGAGATGATATCCAGGTGGGTGGGTGCGGAATCCGGCTTGCGAGGTATCCTGATAGGCACGGTAATCGGCGGCGTGGCACCCGGTGGCCCTTATGTCAGCCTGCCCATCGCCGCCGGGTTGCTGCGGGTTGGTGCCAGCATTGGAACTATGGTAGCCTTCATAACTGCGTGGTCGCTATGGGCGGTAGCCCGGTTGCCCATGGAGATAGGTATCATGGGATGGAAATTCACCGTGATCCGCATCGCCTGTACCTTCTTCTTCCCTCCTATAGCCGGCCTCATTGCCAATAGATTATTTTCAGGAGTCATCTTATTCCGGTGAGAAACAGCTAGCGGGCAACCCGATAAAGCGGTATTCCCCACCTTCTGGAGTGAGCTTGCTTCAGCCGTTGAAGGCGCGCCTGAAACGGAGCCGAGGTGACATTATCCGTGGTCATCAATATAGCGTCCTCTCTATTATCAGTATAGTAGCCCTGGCGGAGACCCACGCGGTTAAA
>CAZZAU010000269.1:0-1863 GCA_964652725.1 uncultured Dehalococcoidaceae bacterium
GAAATCACATTGACAAGGAGTTTTTTGTGTCTTTAGCACCCAGTGAAATCAAACAGGATAAAAGGAACGGACTTCTCCGAGAAGTAGCCCGCCGGCGTACTTTCGCCATCATATCCCATCCGGATGCTGGTAAGACCACGCTGACCGAAAAACTTTTGCTCTACGCTGGCGCGGTAGACCTGGCCGGCGCGGTTCGTACCCGTGGCAACCTGCAACATACCGCTTCCGACTGGATGACCATGGAGAAGCAGAGAGGCATTTCCGTATCGGCAACCGCTTTAGAGATGGAGTACCGGGGTCATCGCATCAATCTGCTGGATACCCCTGGCCACCAGGATTTCAGCGAGGATACTTACCGGACGCTGATGGCCGTGGACAGCGCCGTGATGGTGCTGGATAGCGCCAAGGGCGTCGAGCCGCAGACGGAAAAGCTCTTTAAAGTATGCCGCATGCGGGGGATACCCATTCTCACCTTTATCAACAAGATGGACCATCCCGGACGTGACCCGCTGGAGTTGCTCGACGAGGTTGAGAGGGTACTCGCTATCTCAGCCGTACCCCTCAACTGGCCTGTTGGCGACGGCCCCACCTTTCAGGGTGTGTATGACCTCCGGGGCAAGCAGATTCTCCGGTTTCAACGCACCGCTCATGGTCAGCGCCGGGCGCCTGTCGAGGTGACCGGGCTGGACGACCCGTTGCTGCCGCAGTTGCTGGGGGAACAGGCGTGCCGGAAACTGATTGAGGATGTAGAGCTCCTGGATGGAACTGCCGGCGCCTTCGAGCGGCCGCTTTTCCTGTCCGGGGAGATGACCCCTGTATTCTTCGGTAGTGCCCTGAATAACTTCGGTGTGGCGTCCTTCCTGGAGGCCATACTTGACCTGGCACCATCACCAGTCCCACGGGAGACCGAGCAGGGTACAATAGACCCCGCGAGTGAGGTATTTTCTGGCTTTGTCTTCAAGGTGCAGGCTAACATCGACCCGCGTCATCGGGACAGGATGGCTTTTCTCCGCGTCTGCTCCGGCCATTTCCGGAAAGACATGACCGTGCATCATCCCCGCATGGGAAGGGCGGTGCGGTTATCGCGCGCATTCCGGCTTTTTGCCCGGGAACGGGAGCCCATTGAGGAAGCTTTCCCGGGTGATGTTATTGGTGTAGTCAGTCCCGGACTCTTTACCATCGGCGATACCGTGACGACCGGAGCCCCCGTTCCCTTCGCGAAAATACCGCGGTTCCCGCCGGAGCACTTCGCCGTGCTGGTCAACACCGACGTCAGCCGTTACAAGCAGTTTCACAAGGGACTGCGGCAGCTGGAAGAAGAAGGAGCAGTGCAGGTGCTCCACGCTGAAGAGGCCCATCGCCGGGAGCCAATCCTGGCCGCGGTAGGCGAACTGCAATTTGACGTGGTACTTTCTCGTCTGAAGGACGAATACGGCGTCAAGGCGCGGGTTGACCGGCTGCCCTTCACCTGCGCACGCTGGGTAAAAGGCGAGGTTGAAGGAATCAACCGGATGACGTTCTCCCGGCGTTCCAACCGGCGCTGCCGTGACCGGCAGGGGCGACCGGTCATCCTGTTCTCATCGGTTTGGGACCTGGAGTACACTCAGAAGGAAAACCCGGACGTGGCATTCTTTGAAATAGGCGAATAAGATTCGCGGGAGGTGCATATGATGAACGCAAGGGCGGTGCCATCCGGGAAAGCGACGCCGGTACCGTGTTAAAGGCATAGTCCGCTAATCACGAGCTTGAAAGCTTACCTGAGGCATAAGCGAGATACAATGGAACAAGAAATATTGGGAGACAGGTTCCGCGGAGCCATGCTCGGGGTGGCAGTGGGAGATGCCCTGGGGGCGCCCTTTGAAG
>CAZZAU010000270.1:0-848 GCA_964652725.1 uncultured Dehalococcoidaceae bacterium
TGGGTGGGGAGAGACGGCAGGACTCGGTGGCGGCGGGGCTGGCACTTCTGCAAAACTGCGTGTGGGCAGTAATCCACGACGGCGCCCGCCCGCTGGTCACGGCCGATCTTATCGGGCGGGGGCTGGAAGCGGCCCGCGAGACGGGGGCGGCGGTAGCCGCGGTCCCGGTGACGGACACCATCAAGGTGGCGGGTGGAGACGGAACCGTCCGCCAGACGCCACCACGTCAAAATCTGTGGGCCATACAGACCCCGCAGGTGTTCCGCGAAATAATCAAACAGGCCTATCAACAGGCCGCTGGGGACGTCACTGACGATGCCTCCCTGGTGGAGAAGCTGGGCTACAAAGTGAAGCTGTATATGGGCTCCTACGATAACATCAAGGTGACCACTCCCACCGACCTGGAGCTGGCCGAGGTCCTGTGGCGGAAACAGTATGGGCGCTAGCCCCCGGGCGGGCACCGGCTTTGATGCCCACGCCCTGGTGCCCGGGCGCGCCCTGGTGCTGGGCGGGGTTAAAATCCCGTTCGGGCGGGGGCTGCGCGGCTGGACCGATGCCGATGTGCTGGTGCATGCCATAATGGACGCCCTGCTGGGTGCGGCGGGGCTGGGGGACATCGGCCGGCACTTTCCGCCGGGGGACCCGCAGTACAAAGACCTCTCCAGTCTGGCTTTGCTGGCGCGGGTGAAAGAAAAGCTGACGGCAGCCGGCTGGAAAGTGCATAACATAGATGCCACGGTGGTGGCGGAGCAGCCCAGGCTCGGTGAACGAATCGAACAGATGCGGGAGAAAATAAGCCAGACTCTGGCTATCAAGATTGACGGGATAAACATCAAGGCCAGCACAGA
>CAZZAU010000270.1:858-1846 GCA_964652725.1 uncultured Dehalococcoidaceae bacterium
GGGGGGAGGGCATCGCCGCCTTCGCCGTGGCCACCATCGAGGAGTTATAGATGCGGGTTTACAGCACCCTTTCCGGCAGAAAAGAAGAGTTCTCTCCGCAGGGCGGCGCAGTGAAGATGTACGTGTGCGGCGTTACCCCCTATGATGAAGCGCATCTGGGGCACGCCATGAGCTACATTATCTTCGATGTCATCAGGCGCTATCTCCGGTATTGCGGTTATAAGGTCAGGCATGTGCAGAATGTCACCGATATAGATGACAAGATAATCGACCGGGCGAACAAGCTGGGCATATCCACCCGCGAGCTCGCGGAGAGGTTCACCGCCAGCTACTTCGAGGATATGCAGGCCCTCAACATCGATAGGCCGGACGTGACTCCTTACGCCACCGGGGAGGTGCCCAAGATTCTTGAAATAGTGCAGGGCCTGGTGGAGAAGGGCTACGCCTATGCGGCGCAGGGCAGCGTCTACTTCAGGGTCAGGAAGGTGCCCGACTACGGCAAGCTGTCCCATCGCAGCCTGGAAGCGATGAAGTCGGGAACGCGCATCGAGGCTGCCGGGGAGAAAGAAGACCCGCTAGACTTCGTCCTGTGGAAGGCGTCCAGGCCCGGAGAGCCGTCCTGGGAAAGTCCCTGGGGCCCGGGCAGGCCGGGGTGGCACATAGAGTGCAGCGCCATGTCCCTGAAATACCTGGGCGACAGCATCGATATTCATGGCGGCGGGCAGGACCTCATTTTCCCCCACCACGAGAACGAGATAGCCCAGTCTGAAAGCTACACCGGGGTCAAGCCCTTCGTCCGCTACTGGCTGCACAACGGTATGATGCAGTTCGGCGGGGAGAAGATGAGCAAGTCCCTGGGCAACCTCATCACCATCAAGCAGGCTCTCTCCAGGTACAGCGCCGACGCTATACGTATCTTCGTGCTCGGCTCTCACTACCGCAGCCCGCTGACCTACTCCGAGGAAATCATCGAAGCGGCGGAGCGCGG
>CAZZAU010000271.1:0-1845 GCA_964652725.1 uncultured Dehalococcoidaceae bacterium
GTGGGTATTGATGTGCCCAATGCCACCGTGATGCTGATAGAGAGCGCCGACCGCTTTGGCCTTTCGCAGTTGCACCAGTTCCGCGGACGGGTGGGCCGGGGGCAGGAGCAGAGCTACTGCATGCTGGTCGCCGAGAACCCCTCGGAGGTGGGCAGGGAACGCCTGGACATCATCGAGAACGTCCAGGACGGCTTCGTACTGGCGGAGGAGGACTTGAGGCTGCGCGGGCCGGGCGAGTTCTTCGGCACCCGCCAGAGCGGCCTGCCCGATCTGCGTATGGCCAGGCTCTCCGATGTGTCCTTGCTGGAGATGGCTCGCACAGAGGCCACTGGCCTCTTCGAGGTCGACCCCGCCCTGAAAAGGCCGGAGCACCAGCCGCTGGTCAGGGAGCTGGTGCGGGTCTGGCCCGACATCAGGGCCGGGGAGTGGAGCTAGCTAACGTCAACGCGGTAGCGCCTGACCGCCGCCTGGTCCAGTTCCACGCCCAGCCCCGGTTTCTGCGGCAGCTCGATGTAGCCGTCCTTGTTGATTTTTACCGGTTCCTGTAACAGGCTTTCCCGCAGCGGATTGGGGTTGCGGTCTAACTCCTGGAACATGCTGTTGGGTATGGAGGCACTGAAGTGCAGGTTGGACACCAGCGCTATGGCCGAGGAGAAAGAGTGCGGCACGCAGAGCATGTTCCAGGCGCCGGCCATGGCGGCGATTTTCCTGGCCTCGGTGATGCCGCCGCACCAGGTGGTGTCCGGCTGGGCGATGTCAATGGCCTGGTTGACGATGAGGTCCCTGAACCCGTAGCGGGTGAACTCGTTTTCGCCGGCGGCCAAAGGGGTGTCAATGGCCGCCGCCACTCTGGCGCTCCCCTCCAGGTCCTCGGCGGGCACCGGCTCCTCGAACCAGAAGATGTCATACTCCTCCATCTTGCGGGCCATCTTTATGGCCTCGTAGGAGGTATAGGCGTTGTTGCCGTCTACCAGCAGGTCGATGTCGTCGCCGATGGCCTCCCGTACCGCCTTCACCCGGGCCAGGTCTTCCCTCTGGTTGCGGCCGATTTTCATCTTGACCGCGGTGAAACCCTCTTTGACATAGGAAGCCATCTCGCCGGCGACTTCCTTTACGCCCTTTCCCTCGGCGTAGAAACCGGCGCTGGCGTAGGCCCTTATTCGCTCGTAGTAGCCGCCGAGCAGGCGGTAGAGGGGCATACCGGCCGCTTTGGCCTTGATATCCCATAAGGCGATGTCGATGCCGCTCATGCTGGCGATGACCGCCCCCTTGCGCCCGTGCTTGATGGAGCGCTGGTACATCTTCTCCCAGAGGCGCTCGATGTTCAGCGGGTCCTCCCCGATGAGATAATCGGCCAGCTCTTTCTCGATGATGGTCTTCGTAATCAGCGGCGGCCCGCCGAAGTAGGCGGCTTCCCCGATGCCGGAGATGCCTTCGTCAGTTTCCACCTGCGCCAGCACCGCACTGCGGTGAGGGAGCACGTAGGTGGCATCCATAATGGGCTTTTCCAGTTCAGCGGTTAGGACCATCGCTTCAACCCGGGTGATTTTCACCTGATCTGCCTCCTTTGTCTATGGCTACCTTTAAGCTGGCCTTATTATAATATAATCCTTTCTTTAATAGAAAGGCAGGAGGGTCAACAAATCCCTCACCCTGCACCCGGGTGCGGGGCTGTTAATGGGGCTTTGGCCCTTTGGGCCTATGTTGCCGGGCGGCACAATGCATACTGAGCTTTACACTACGCCGCTTTTGCTCTAAAATACCAGGTAGGCGGGTGTAACTCAGCGGAAGAGTGCTTGCTTCCCAAGCAAGACGTCGTGGGTTCGAATCCCATCACCCGCTCCA
>CAZZAU010000272.1:0-1827 GCA_964652725.1 uncultured Dehalococcoidaceae bacterium
GCGGCCGACTTAATTGTCGGCTCGACCAGCATCGGGTTGATCTGTGATACTCCGGTGTACTGTCTGAGGGCACCCCACTGGTCACGGACAATTTTCCTGGCCTCATCCACTACCTCGTACCTTACGGTTCTCAGTTCATGGTAACAGACGGCGTCAAGGTCCATATAGTCGCAAAAGTCCTCGAAGGACAGGCCCGGCTTGATGGCATCGATTACCCTGCGGTCGATATCCAGCTCGAACGTCGGCACCGTGTCAGGTTCCTGGAGGTTGATGGCTTTGAGCACACGTTCCAGACCGGAAAGCTTCTGCATAATGATTTCCCCCTGTGTTCTTATTTGCCCAGCAGACTTTTGGCTTTGGCCACAGCCTCGACCGCGTCTCTGGCATATGCGTCCGCCCCGATTTTATCGGCGAAGGACTGGGAGAGCGGCGCGCCACCCACCATCACTTTTACTTTGTCTCTCAGTCCCGCCTCCTGCAGGCCCTTGATTGTCTCCGGCATTCTGGGCATGGTGAAGGTAAGCAGGGCGGAAAGCCCCACGATATCGAAGTCACCCTTCCTGACTTCCTCGCAGAATCGCTCCGGGGTGATATCCGTGCCCAGGTCCGTTACCTCCCACCCGTTCCCTTCCAGCATCATAACCACGATGTTCTTGCCGATGTCGTGCAGGTCACCCTGGACGGTGCCGATGAGGTACTTGCCGGCGAAGGAGCCGCTCTGGCCCGCCAGTTCCGGGCGGAGTAACTCGATGGATGCCTTCATAGCATCTCCTGCCATCAGCAGTTCCGGCAGGTAGATTTCGCATTTTTCGAAGGCGCTGCCCACCCGGTCCATGGCCGGCAGCAATCCCTTTCCCAGCACTTCTCTGGCGGAAATTTTGCTTTCCAGCGCCTGTCTGGTCAGCCTGGCTGCTTCCGCCACGTTCCTGTCGATGATGCTGTTACTGAGCGCGGCAAAATCAAACATCGGTCACCTCCTGCGTGATTCCTTCTGCCCGGCTCGCCGGGCGGCGCGGAACCTGTTTTTCATTGTACCCTACAATGACGGAGCAGGCAAAACACACCGCTTCGCTCTTAGCCCCTTTACTTTTGCATCCCCTTCAGTCCATCTTTTCCAAAAAGGGAAGCCAATCATTTTGTCCCCTTTCATAAAGTGAGACCGGGAGGGATTTTGAACCGGGAATTTGCTAAAGTGGCTTCACCCTTTTGGAACCCCCGTTGCCGGACAACCCCGTCAGCCTCCCGGTTGTCTTTGCCGTGTATGTCGCTCCAGGCGCTCTGCCATCCGGGCCGCGCTCAGGCCGCTGACGGAGACCGTCTTGATGCGGCCGGTCAGTCCGGTTTTTATGGCTATGTGGCCGCGGCTTATCTCCAGGGCATCGCTCAGGAACCTCACCAGCTCCCGGTTGGCCATACCTTTGACGGGCGGCGCGGCGATTTTCACCTGCCAGAGGCCGTCCTTCAGCCCCACCAGCTCGTTCTTCCTGGCGCCGGGCTGGACGCGGACGGTGAGTGTACTGTTTTCCATGCCAGCCATTTTACCATTTTTTTACGCGGCGCTTCTTTGCCGGGGAGGGCGCGGTGGAGGGCGGGGAGTCTGGAAATGGAAGCGGTGGTGGGCTATAATAGAAACTGTAGCCCTGCTACAGTTGTTATCTTGGATATCCGGAGCGCTGGTTTGGATGCTGCCGAGCTGAAAAAAGAAGTTGTCAGAGAAGTAGACGCCCATCAGGACAGGCTCACTGAGCTGAGCCTGAGGATACACAAAAACCCTGAGACCGCTTTCCAGGAAGAAAAGGCTGCTGCGTGGCTCGGCGCCTATCTGGA
>CAZZAU010000273.1:0-1823 GCA_964652725.1 uncultured Dehalococcoidaceae bacterium
CACCTCGTCGCCGTTGTGGTCCACGTAGGCGTAGGCGAGGATGCGGCCGTAATCAGGACGGGCGGCCGGTTGCTGGTGTTGAAGACCGACCCGGTTACCCTGGCCAGCGACCACATCGGGTGGTATGCCGTTCATGTTAATGCCAACGACGTCGCCACCCGGGGAGTGAAACCGCGCTGGTTTATGGCTACGGTGCTCCTGCCCCACGGCGCCAGTGCGGCGACCGCGGAGACAATCTTCGGGCAGATTCTGGATACCTGTCAATCCATCGGCGTTAGCCTGGTGGGAGGCCACACCGAGATTACCCACGGACTAGACCGTCCGGTGGTGGTGGGGTGTATGGTCGGGGAGGCGGAGGGTGGACGCATCATCAGCACATCCGGGGCCGCGCCGGGCGATGACATCGTGCTGACCAAGGGGATTGCCATTGAGGGAACAGCGGTCTTGGCGCGCGAGGCGGCAAAATCGCATCTGGCCGCTCTGGACGTGGACATCGTAGGACGGGCGGCGGATTATCTTTTCCGGCCCGGCATCAGCGTTCTCACGGAGGCGCTGGCAGACGCATCCGGCGTGCCGGTGAACTGCATGCATGACCCCACGGAGGGAGGACTGTGCACTGGCCTGGCGGAGGTAGCCGGCGCCGCCGGCGTGGGGGTGATGGTAAGGGAGGACCGCATCAACGTTCTGCCGGAATGCCGGGCCATCTGTGACCACCTGGGACTTGACCCGCTCGGGCTGCTGGCCTCCGGGGCGCTGATAATCACGCTTCCACGTCCGTATACGCAAAGGCTGCTGGAGGGGCTGGAAACGGCCGGCATTGAGGCCAGGGTCATCGGCGAGGTGGTGACGGCAGAGGAAGGCACTAGGATGCTGACCGGGGGTGGGGTCAGGGAACTGCCCGTTTTCGGGCGGGATGAGCTGGCCAGGTTTCTGGACACGGCCTGACTTGCCGGAAAGTGCAGACCCGGCCGGCAGAAAGGTGCTGATTTCGTACGACACTACCTTGACAGGTACCAGCATGCTATTAAGGAATTGGAGTCCCTACCCGAAGAAAGCAAAGCGGTCAGTCCCAAAAAGGCCAGGGTGGTACCTCGAGAAACACAGGTGACACCACGCAAAAAGGTCGGGAAAGGGAAACGGGCTTCCTGCACAGTGGCCGTCCGGAGCGAACTGGAGGCCGGCTTCTTCGACGAACCACGCTCTACCGGCGAGGTAAAGCAACGGTTGAGTGAAGCGGGGCTTAGCTGCACCGATAATGGCATCAGGGCCAGCCTGAGAAAGCTATCCCTGGATGGGGCACTGGATATCGTTCGAGAAGGTAGAGCGGTACGTTATCAACGGCGTATCCAGGCGTGAAGTACTCTGGGAGGCAAAAAGAGAGCCGGGGATTTCCCCGGCTCCTGCTTTTCTACTGGGACTGTTTTACGCCAGTCCCATCTTCGCAAGGTACTTACTGATTGTCGTGCGGCTTCTGTCGAGTGCCCTGGCTATCTTGCATCTGGATAGCCCCCGCTCCCAAAGACACCTTATCCGCTCCGCCTCGGCATTACCCACATGGTAATGGTAGTCCTTCATTAGTTTGGCTCTCTGTCTCGACAGGTACGATTTGTCGGCATGGTTTAGCTTCTCGCCGTTGACCAGTTTTTCCCCTATCCATTTCAGCCTTTCGGGGAGTGCCGCGATAAAAGCCCTGGTGTCCAAGTCAGTATCGATGTCGGCGCTACGGGAGACGTAGTGCCACCGCTGCCTGTCGGATACTATCTCCCCCTTATCCACCTCATGGAGACGGGCATACCTCATACGTTCCCGCCCCTTCTTTTTCC
>CAZZAU010000274.1:0-1596 GCA_964652725.1 uncultured Dehalococcoidaceae bacterium
TGGAGGCCATGCTGCCCTATTTCACGGAGAAGTTCGGCAATCCTTCCAGCATCTACGCCTGTGCCCAGGAGAGCAAGAAAGCCATAGAAGAGACCAGGTCCATCCTGGCGGGCCTGCTCGGCGCCCGGGACGAGGAGATTGTCTTCACTGGCGGCGGCACCGAGGCGGATAACTTTGCCATTAAAGGAGTGGCCTTCGCCAGTGAGCAGAAGGGCAACCACATCATCACCAGCAGGATAGAGCATCATGCGGTGCTGGAGACCTGCCATTTCCTTGAGAGAAGAGGGTTCACCGTAACCTATCTGCCCGTCGACGAACACGGGCTGGTCAGCCCTGACGAACTTCGCCAGGCGCTTACCGGCAAGACCGTGCTGGTCTCGGTGATGCATGCCAACAACGAAATAGGCACCATTCAGCCCATCGCCGAGCTTGCCCGGATTACCCGCGAAGCCGGCGCCTATTTTCACACCGATGCCGTGCAGACGGTGGGGCATATTCCCACCAGGGTGGACGAGCTGGGCGTCAATCTGCTTTCCCTGTCCGCCCACAAGCTCTACGGTCCAAAAGGAGTGGGCGCGCTATACATCAGGAAAGGCACGCGGCTGGTGCCGTTCATACACGGCGGCGGGCAGGAGCGCGGCCGGCGGGCCAGCACGGAAAACGTCCCCGGCATAGTCGGCCTGGGGCGGGCGGTGGAGATAGCCACGCGGGAAATGGACGAGGAGAGCCGGCGGGTGATGGTGCTCCGTGACAAGCTTATCAAAGGCCTGCAGGACAGAATCGGAGATGTCCGCCTGAACGGCCATCCCCGGCGGAGGCTGCCCAACAACGTCAACGTGAGCGTCTTGTATGTGGAAGGTGAATCCATGTGCCTGAACCTCGATTTCGAAGGCATCTGTGTTTCCACGGGCTCGGCCTGCACCTCGGGAAGCCTGGAACCGTCCCACGTCCTCCTGGCGCTGGGGCTTTCTCACGAGCAGTCCCACGGCTCGCTGCGGCTTTCGCTGGGCAAATGGACCACGGAAGAGGAGATAGAACGGGTCCTGGAGGTCCTTCCCCGGGTGGTGGCCAAGCTGAGGGCTATGTCACCCCTTTTGAAAGGTAAAAAGTAGTACGGCTACCTGATACGAGGCGCTTCTCCCCTTTCTCCGGCCAAGGGGCAAGGGGCATAGTGAATAAATTTGCAGGAGGGAAACATGTTACCTGAAATAGGCAAGATAGACAGGGCCACATTCGACCGCCTCATATACCCCCGGCTGGGCAAGCCGGACAAGAGCGTGCTCATCGGGCCGCAGCACGGAGTGGACGGGGCGGTGGTGGAGTTGCCGGGAGGAGAGGTCATGGTTATCGCGGAGGACCCCACCTTCGGTATGCCGGTGCTGATGCCCCACTTCGGCTGGTCCATCGTGCACATCTGCGCCAGCGACGTGGCAGTGCTGGGCATCAAGCCGAGGTATATGACCATCTGCCTGATGCTGCCCCCGGGCACCGAGGAGAGCGTGCTGGAGCATATCTGGGAGGAAGTGCACCAGGAGTGCGAGAAGCTGGGCATCGCCGTTATCGGCGGGCATACCGGAGTCTATCCGGGCATCGGCT
>CAZZAU010000274.1:1606-1814 GCA_964652725.1 uncultured Dehalococcoidaceae bacterium
GCAGCTTACCCCGCCCTCCAACGCCAGAGTGGGCGACCGCATCATTATGACCAAAGGACCGGCGGTGGAGGCGGCCGGGATTCTAGCCTTTCAGGCTGAAGAGGCGCTGGTGCAGAAATACGGCCGGGACATCGTGGAGAAGGCCAAGAGCCTGTTTATGGCCATGAGCGTGGTGCCGGATGCGCTGGCCGCTGCCCCCTACGCCCAC
>CAZZAU010000275.1:0-1798 GCA_964652725.1 uncultured Dehalococcoidaceae bacterium
ATCGAGGCGCTCGGCAGTCCCGGTGGCGCCTTCCCTGTCCAGCAATGCCCACGCCTGGATTCTACCTTCCAGCGCATCGATTCTTTCCAGACAGGACGCTACCAGCTGGGATGGCGTCAGCTTTCCCGCGGAAATGGCGGAAGCGGCCTCGACGATGGTCAGGTCATGGGGTTTCTTACTCATGCTGCTCTCCTCGGTTCTCAGTTTTGAAGGAAGGAATCACCCACAGAGGGCACCCTCGCCCGGATTACCTAAATTGTAGCACATCCAGGCGGATGCTGGTACAGGCACAGGGCGGATGGGAGGTCTATTTTTGACCCGGAACGGTTGACGTTTCCCGCGGCCGCCTTTAAACTGGGGGAAGAGAAAAGCAAATGGTATGGTTTCGTCGCGGCGTTGCCGTAGTGCTCATACTGGTCTTCATCGCCGTTTCATTGCCGGTGATGTTCGCCTTCCGGGTGAGCGGGACGGCGGGCAATCCGGAGTTCTACCACGCCCAGCTGGAGAGGGCGGACGTCTATAACTTCATCTACGATGAAGCGCTGCCGAAGGCGCTGGAGGAGATGGGAGGTGGGGAGGGCGCGCCGGGCGGCGTCTTTTCCGGTGAACTGGCTCCTCACCTGGCGCAGGTGGTCAGGCAGGTCGTACCCCCGGACTGGCTGCAAGCCCAGGTGGAGGAAGTCATCAGTCAGGTGGTACCCTATATCTGGCGGCAGACCGAGACTATCGACGTGCGTATACCACTGAAGGACCGGGTGGAGGCAGGGGCGGACGCGCTGAAAGAATCTTTACATAATGACGAGTTCTTCCTGCCCCTTTACGATGGGTTTCTCGGCCTTATCGCCTCGGGAATATCGTCACAGGAAGACCTGCCTCCCGTGCTGGCCATCTCCGAGGAGGAACTGACGCAGGCTCTGCGCACCGTTTTGCCGCCGGAGTGGACCGTGGCGCAGCTGGAAGCCGCCATCGATGCAGGAGTTCCCTATCTGACCGGGGAGAAGGCGGAGTTCGCGGTAACGGTAGATATTGCGGAGAGGCTGCCTGCCCTGGAAGTGGCCGTGGCCGGCATATTGAAAAGGCCGGAGGCTTACGACTATTTTCTCGCGGAGCTCCTGGTGCCGGCAATCGAGCAGAACCTGGGCGAGATGACCTTCCTCCCGGAAGGAGTGCAGTTGTCCGGGGAGGAGATTCTTGAGGCAGTTAGAGTCGCCCTGCCTCTGGAGTGGTACCGCGAGCAGGTGGATAGCGTGGTGGCGCAGCTCTTCGACTACTTGGGTGGGGCAAGGGAGGACATAGAGGTGGTCATATCGCTGGAGGAGCGCAAGCCGGCCATTGCCGCGGCACTGGCAGACCTCGCCGACCGGAAGCTGGAAGAGGCAATAGACGCTCTCCCCACGTGCACGCCGGGCCAGCTTTTCGATATGCTGCTGAACCCGCCGCTCAACAGCTTGCCCGAGTGCAGGCCCCTGGGCCTTTCCTACGGGGAGCTGAAGCTGCTGTTAGGTATCGACCCGGAAACCCTGGTGGCGCCGCTGGTGGAGGAACTTGTCCCGGACCGGTTGCGTCTCACCAAGGCCGAGCTGAGCGAAGCGTTCGGTGGAGCTGAGGCCCTCGCCGAGCTCCGCGGGCTGGTTCAGGAAGGGCTGACCTTCACCCAGGCAGACCTGGCGGAGATGCTGGGGGTGCAGGAAGAGGATATGGAGGAAATCAGGGGGATGATTGCTGGCGGCGTGACCTTCACCGAACAGGACCTGCGCCGGCAAGTAAACGGTGCCGGAGGGGACGCCGGCGAGCCCCT
>CAZZAU010000276.1:0-1746 GCA_964652725.1 uncultured Dehalococcoidaceae bacterium
GGCGATTTTTGTATCCCCCTCGATGGAGACACTGTTACTGTCGTAGAGGTAAACGAGCTTACCCAGGCGCAGGGTGCCGGCCAGCGAGGCCGCTTCCGAGGAAACCCCTTCTTCCATATCCCCATCCGAGCACAAGGCATAGGTATGGTGGTCAATAATCTCGTGGCCGGGGCGGTTGTACCTGGCCGCCAGCCAGCGCTCAGCCAGGGCCATTCCCACCCCGTTGGCGAAGCCCTGACCCAAAGGCCCGGTGGTCACCTCCACTCCGGGGGCGGGTCCGCGTTCGGAATGACCGGGAGTCCGGCTCTCCCACTGGCGGAACCGCTTGATTTCTTCAAGGGGCAGGTCATAGCCGGTGAGGTGGAGAAGTGCGTAGAGCAGCATAGAGGCGTGCCCGGCGGACAGGACAAAACGGTCGCGGTCCGGCCACGCCGGGTCAGCCGGGTTGTGCTTGAGGAAGCGGTCCCAGAGCACATAAGCCATAGGCGCCGCTCCCAGCGGTGCGCCAGGGTGCCCCGAGTTGGCCTTTTGCACCGCATCCACCGCCAGAAAACGGATGGTATTGATACAGAGCACGTCCAGTTGCCATTGATTCATAGTTGCTCCTTTCCGCGGGTGTGGCCGCTGATAAGGATGGCAGCACTCTTCCCATTCTATACTTTGCGCCGCCGGTTTAGCAATCATATCTCCGGCGGCAGCTCCCGCTCACTCCACACAGCCCCGGCTCCAGGTCACAGTTTCCAGAGCGGCCATCAGGTGCTATAATTGAATCAACAGTATTCGGAGGTCAGTTTTCTGGAAGGAATCGATATAGCCCGTAAAGCGGTAGATGTCGCCAGCGACAAACAGGCCAGCGACATCGTGTTGCTGGACACGAGCAAGGTGTGCAGTTTCGCTGATTACTTTGTCATCTGCACCGGAGAGACGGACAGGCAAATCAAGGCTATTTACGAGGAAATCGAGCAGGGACTGAAAAAGGAAGGCGTCTCGCCCATCCACCACGAAGGCGCCCTGGACTCAGGCTGGCTGGTGCTGGACTACGGCGACGTTATCATCCATATCTTCGCTACCGCGGAGCGGGAGTTCTACCAGCTCGACAAGCTCTGGAGCCAGGCTGAACTGGTGCTCCATATCCAGTAGGCCGGTTACTTCTGCCGGGAAAAGATTTCGTCCTCGCTGAAGAAGAGACTGATTTCTTTTTCCGCGGTCTCCGGGGAATCTGACCCGTGCACCACGTTGCGCTGCACGTCCTGACCGAAGTCGGCGCGGATGGTGCCCGGCTCGGCCTTCGCCGGGTCGGTGGCCCCCATCTCCTTCCTGATTTTTTCCACCGCCCCCTCTCCCTCGAAGACCAGCGCCATGACCGGCGCCGAGGTCATAAACTGGACCAGTGATTCAAAGAACGGCTTCTCCCTGTGCACGGCATAGTGCTTCTCCGCCAGCGCCCTATCCATATGCAGCATCTTCATCGCCACCACCCTGAGTCCCAGCCGTTCCAGCCGGCTGATAATAGCGCCTCCCAGCGCCGTGTGCATGGCATCCGGTTTGATAAGCACCAAGGAACGCTCCATGCGATGTCCCTCCTTCATACGTCAGCCCTGCTCCGTTTCCAGCAGAAGTCCGGCCAGGTCTGCCACGCTCAAATTTTCCAGGCTGTCCGTTATCAGGTCGGCCTGGTGCAGCTTCTCCCGCGGATGAGTGTTGGTGACGGCAGCGCACTTCATCCCGGCTTTTTTGGCCGCGGCC
>CAZZAU010000277.1:0-1744 GCA_964652725.1 uncultured Dehalococcoidaceae bacterium
CCCTGACGTTGTCGTGTCTGCGGCGGGCTATGAACTCCAGCACGTCCGGCGGCAGGAACCCGTTGAGCCGGGCTTTGGCCTGCAGAATGGAGAGGCGGGTATCATAATCCGGCGGTTGCACGTCAGTTACCAGTCCCCACTCAAAACGGGACGGCAGGCGCTTGTCCAGGTGCGGAATCGTCTTCGGGGGCTGGTCGGCGGTGATGACTATCTGGCGGCCGGCGTTGTGCAGCCAGTTGAAAGTGTGGAAGAAGCTCTCCTCGGTCTGCTTCTTGCCGCCGATAAACTGGATATCATCGACGAGCAGCATTGACGCCTCCCGGTAGCGGCGGTGGAACTGCTCCACGCGCTTCTGCCGGACTGCGCTGATAAACTCGCTGGTGTACTGTTCGGCGCTGACGCAAACGGCCTGAATCTGTCTGCTGAAAGCGTGGCGGGCGATGGCGTGGAGCAGGTGGCTCTTGCCCAGACCTACTCCACCGAAGATGTAGAGCGGGTTGTACAACTTGCCCGGGCTGGCAGCCACTCCCTGGGCGGCCGCATGGGCCAGACGGTTGCCATTTCCTACCTTGAAGGTCTCGAAACTGTATTTGGCGTTCAGGGCGGCGGCATCGTCATCGGAAGATGACTCCAGCAACCGGGGCACCGCCGGCTTGGCGCCGTTTACCAAGAAGCTTACTCTGATGTCCGGGCAGGATGTCAGGTTGATGAGTGTCTTTTCGATGAGGGACTTGAGGTTGGTCTCCAGGTACTCGGCGGTGAAGATGCTGGGTACGCTGACCAGGAAACGGTTGTCCTGGTGTTCCTTGCCGCTTGTCTTTTCCAGCCAGGTCCGGTAGTTAGATTTGCTGACCTGAACCTGTAGTTCGCCCAGGGCCGCAGCCCATATCTCCTGTGGTGACCTGTTATTCATCGTTGCTTCTGGCAGGCACTGACGGGTTCGTGGCGTCTTTCGAGAACAAAAAAAAGCCTCCCTAACATTAGGTTCAAGAAGCTGCTCAGAGCGCCATAAAGGTGGGCTATGGCGGTTATGGCTTAAGCAGACGGTCATTAGCATACTACCCGGCCTGAGGGGGTAGCAAGATTTGTCAGCGGTTATGGCATAGGGGTTTTGCTGGATTTCAGGCCTTGCGACCTTTTCCAGGCTCCCGATTTTGCCCCTTTTTGCCCTCCCAGACAGGAGAAAACCGTTTGTTATGAGAATTTAACAATGCTACAATTTGAAGTCAGGAGAGTGATTTGCGCATCCTTTTTATGGGTACTCCCGAGTTTGCCGTCCCCTCGCTCAAGACGCTCGTTGAACACGGTTTCGAGGTGGTGGCGGTGTACACCCGGCCGGAAAGGCCGGCGGGGAGGGGGCGGACGCTGAGATTCTCGCCGGTGAAGAAGGCGGCGCTGGAGCTGGGCCTGACCGTGGTGCAGCCGGCCCGCCTGAGAGACCTGGCGGAGGTTGCCAGGATAGCCGGCTTCCGCCCTGAGGTCATACTGGTGGTGGCCTACGGCCAGATAATACCCCCCGCGGTTCTGGCCATACCTCGCTGCGGCTGCCTGAACGTTCATCCGTCTTTGCTGCCGCGGTTCCGGGGGGCGGCGCCGGTGGCGGCGGCCATTCTGGCCGGAGAAACGCGCACCGGGGTCAGCATAATGTTGCTGGACGAAGGACTGGACACGGGGCCGGTGCTGGCCCGGGATACGGAGGGCATCCTTGCGGAAGATACCGCTGGCTCCCTTTCCGCCAGGCTGG
>CAZZAU010000278.1:0-1742 GCA_964652725.1 uncultured Dehalococcoidaceae bacterium
TGGAAAAACATTGGAAGGCTTGAGCTGTGACTGACTGGTAGGCAACCCAATGGGCACTTAAAGAGCGGAGTAGCATCGCTTCAGGACCGATGGTGCCAAGTTTTGCATCGCTCATAGCCAGGATAAAAATTTTCCGGCCGGAAAATTTTTATTGGAACAGCAGGGGCATCCGGGTCCGCCGCAGCGCTCTCTGCCAGAGCCTCATCAGGTCCAGGTGGGAGATGAACTTGATTTCCTCTCCGCGGCTGAATTTCACGCGCAGGCGCTGCATTTTCTCCGGCCTACCCTTCCTGCTTCTCCCCGGGTTTTGCGGCGGGCGGCTGCTGAACCGGCCTGTCCGGCTTCTCCTTGGTGAGGAGAATCTTCTCTATCTTGCGGCCCCGCATCTCGGTGATGACCAGCTTCAGGTCTTTGTAACGTAACTGCTCGTTGGGCCGCGGAATGTGCCCCAGCAAGTGCAGAATGAAACCCGCCACCGTCTCGTAGTCCCCCTCCGGAAGGTCAAGGTCCATCTGCTCGTTTACTTCCTCTATCCGCATCCCTCCGTCCACCTGAAAGGTGTACTCGTTGATGACCTCAAACTCCTTCTCCGCCTCCGAAAGCTCATCCCCTACCGGCCCCACTATCTCCTCCACCAGCCTGCTCAAACTGACGATCCCGGCAGTGCCTCCGTATTCGTCCACTACCACACACATCCGAAAGTTCTTGTCCCTCATCTCGATGAACAAATCGTTGATGTGCTTGGATTCCGGCGCAAAGTATGCCGGCCTCGCCAGGTCATCCACCCGGCTTTCCGGCGTGATGCCGTCTTTGGCCAGCGCCATCAAAACGTCCTTGACCGAGAGTATCCCCACCACGTTGTCCATGTTCTCCTGGTAGACCGGAAAGCGGGAAAGAGGCGATTCCGCGTACAAGGCCAGAAAATCGGCTATGCTGGAGCCTTCCTCAATGGCCACCACCTCCGGCCTGGGTACCATCACCTCCCGCACCGGACGGTCACCAAAGTCAAACACCTTGTGCAGCATCTCCGCCTCCCCTTTCTCCACCGTGCCTTCCCTGTGGCCGACGGAAATCATGGTGCGGATTTCTTCGGGACTGGCCAGAGACCGGGTTATGGGCGTTTCCCCTATCAACCTGGTAAAGCCGCTGACAATCCAGCTCAGGATGATGATAACGGGGGTGAAAAGCCAGGAAAATACCTCCAGCGGGCGAACGAAAAGGATGGACATCTTCTCAGCCTGCTGGGTAGCGATGGTCTTGGGAGTTGTCTCCGAGAATATGAGCAGGGCTGTGGTTACGCCCGCAGTGGCGATAAGAACGCCGTGCTCGGGCCAGAAAGAAATAGCGAGCGCGGTGCCGAGGGCCGCCGCGGCGGTGTTGGCCAGGTTGGTGCCCAGGAGCACGCTGGAGAGGAACTTGTCGGGGCGGGCCAGCATCCGGGAGACGCTCCGGGCGCCTTTGGCTCCGGTGTTGACCAGATACTCCAGCCTGATGCGCTGCAGGGAGAAGAACGCGGTCTCCGAGCTGCAGAAGAAGGCGGATAGAATCAGGCAGAGCAGCAGCAGTCCCAGATATATGGTCTGAATATCACTCATCGTGGCTTACTTCGTGCTTTTCCGGCCGCCGGATATTTTGCTCCCGGCGGCGCCTCTCCGGTCGCGCTCCGCTTGCATGGCTTCTCTTGCCTGCTTCTCCTTGGTGAGGAGAATCTTCTCTATCTTGCGGCCCCGCATCTCGGTGAT
>CAZZAU010000279.1:0-1733 GCA_964652725.1 uncultured Dehalococcoidaceae bacterium
GGCAGAGCAGCTGACTCTTAATCAGCCGGTTAGAGGTTCGAGTCCTCTGCGGCTCACTTTTCTTGAAAGAGCAAAAACTCCCGCCTTTCCCCGCCACGAAGAACCGGCGCCGGCACGCACCCCCTGCCGCCCCAACGCCGGACAGTGACCACCAAACCGCCTATCACGGCCAGGAGGTGCCATCGATATGCTGACAGAAATGCTGACCGGGGGAAACATGCAGATAATAGACCTCACCCTGCCGCTCAAAAACGGGCTGAAGTACCGCACCGCCCCCGCCATAACCTACGAGGACCACCGTCAGGGAGCGGAGGCCTTCCGTAAAAAATGGGGCATATCCGCTGAAGACCTGCCCGAGTTCGCCGCCAGCGAGACCGTGACCCTGACCACGCACTCCGGCACCCATATGGATGCCCCCTGGCACTACGGCCCCACATCAGGAGACAGACCGGCCAGGACCATAGACCAGGTGCCCCTCGAGTGGTGCTGCGGCCCCGGCGTGCTCCTCGACTTTACCCACTGCCGGAAGGGAGACGTGATTTCTCCCGCCGAGCTGTCCGGCGCGCTGAAGAAAATAGGCTACCGCCTGAAACCGGGGGATATCGTTCTCATCCGCACGGACTGCTCCAAACGTTTCGAGGAAGAGAGCTACCAGTATATGCACCCGGGGATGAGCCGCGAGGCCACCCTGTGGCTCATCGAGCGGGGCATCAGGCTGATGGGAACAGATGCCTGGGGCTGGGACGCCTCCCTGGATGTGCTGGTGGCCGAGTTCAAGCAGGGAGTCAAGAGCAGGTTGTGGGCTTCTCACTACGCCGGGAAAGAAAAGGAGTACTGCCACATGGAGAAGCTGTGCAATCTGGACAAGATTCCCCGCCCCCACGGCTTTCTCGTTTTTGCCTTTCCGGCAAAGGTTGAAAGAGGCAGCGGCGGCTGGGTGCGGGCGGTAGCCATAGTGGAAAACGGCTAGACCCTTGCAGAGCCCCTGGCGGGGCGGACGGCCGCGGCCGTCCGCCCTACCGAATCATCTGCCCGGGCAACCAGAGCACCAGGTCCGGGAACACGGCCAGCAGCAAGATGGCTATAACAATGAGCACCACAAAAGGGAGCACTCCCCTGATTACCTCGGACATGGTAAGCTCCGCTTCCGCAGACGCCGCACCGCGCACTATGAAGATGGCCATGGCAAACGGCGGCGTCATAAAAGACATCTGCAGGTTCACGCAGACCATTATGGCAAACCAGATGGGGTCAAAGCCGAGCGCCTGGCCAATGGGGGTGATGATGGGCACCATAATGAAGACGATGCCTATCCAGTCGATGAACATGCCCAGGAGAAAGCTGATGAACATGATGACGGCAAACGCGCCCCACTTGCCGCCGGGAGTGGCCAGGATAACTTCCGTGACCACCTTGTTGCCTCCGGAACCGATGAAAACCCCCACGAAGGCAAAGGCCATGGACACAATAAGGATGATGAACCCGGTAAGCCGCAGCGTCTCCAGCGATACCTCGTAAAGCACCCGCCAGTTGAAGCGGCCGTAGGCCGCCACCAGCAGCACGGACGCCAGCCCGCCGATGGCTGCGGCTTCAGTGGGCGGAGCGATACCGAAGAATATGGTACCCAGAACAGACAGGATGAGGAAGCCGGCGGGCAGCAGCGAGGCGGCCAGCATCCAGGTCTTTCTCACGAAGGGCACATTCCTCTGCTCCACTGGTACCGGCGGCGCCCT
>CAZZAU010000280.1:0-1706 GCA_964652725.1 uncultured Dehalococcoidaceae bacterium
CTCAACCGGAATGGGCCGCCGTCGTCCGCTGTCATCGGGCGCGCCCAGCCGGGTGCGGATGAACTCCATATCCAGCCCGCCGTCCCGGCTGGCTATTCTGACCGGAGCCGTCAGGTAATGGAACTTCACCTCTTCTTTGAGAGCTTCTTCGATTTCCTCCGCGGTGGCCGGCATCTCTGCCGCTGAGCGCCGGTAAAAGAGAGACACTTCTTCTGCCCCGAGACGCAGGGCCGTTCTGGCCGAGTCTATGGCCGAGTTGCCCCCGCCGATTACGGCCACTTTCTTCCCCACCTCTGGCGCCTGTCCGGCCCGCACCCGTTTCAGAAAGTCGATGCCCTTCATCACACGCGGGCTGTCCTCCCCGGGGATACCCAGGCCCATACCACGGTGGGCGCCGGTGGCGATGAAAACGGCGTCATATCCTTCCTGGCGGAGCTTCTCTACCGAGGCGATGGGAGAACCTGTCCTTATCTCCACGCCGGAGTCTTCTATCTCCCTTATCTCCGACCTGATAACGTCCGCGGGCAGGCGGTACTCCGGGATGGCCTGCAGCATCATCCCGCCCGGCTCCGGCCGGGCTTCGTACACGGTGACCCCGTGCCCGAACAGGGTGAGGTAATAGGCGGCGGTCAGGCCGGCGGGCCCCGAGCCTATGACGGCTACCTTCCGGCCGGTGGGAGGGGCTTTCTTCACCCTGTTCTTCCATCTGCCGTCGTCGTGTTCCCAGGCAAACCTCTTGAGCATGCGGATGGCGATGGGCTCGTCAAGCTGGCCGCGGGCGCATCTGACCTCGCAGGGGTGGAAGCAGACCAGCCCGCAGATGGCGGGGAAGGGAATCTTCTCCCGGACCGCCGCCAGCGCTTCCGCCGGTTTCCCGTCCGCGATGAACTGGACATAGCGCGGCACGTCTATTCCGGCCGGACAGAAATGACTGCACGGAGCTTTGAACAGCCCCGGGACCTTCTGCGCCTGCTGGCACAGACAGCATTCCACACACTCCTCGGAATCGATTACGGCGCTGCCGTCCTGAATACTTATCACTTCCATCGGACAGTACGGCACGCACGCCTCGCAGGCAACACACACCTGTGGGTCAACTCTAACTGTCATTTATGCTACCTCTTGTCAATCCTCCGGGCAGTCTCTTAATCACCAACGGGATTCCAGCTTACCATAGAATTATAGAGTCAGTCCCAGAACTAGTCAAAAGAAAAATATTTTGCTTTACTCGATTTAGTCGGCTCCGGCGTCTGCCTGCATTGTAGCGCTAAGCTGGCTGAGGCGGTAAAATGTAAGGGCGAAGGGCTTAGCCGCATCTGCACCAGGTACCAGCGATGCTGGTACCTCAACCGTGGATAAAGAGTTGAAAGTGCTTAACGTGTTTCGCGGACGAGGGAAGCCGACGGTAGCTACTAGCGAATGTCAAATTGACAGCGACGGAGCGAGCGATTATAATTTTAACCGTGCCGAGGTAGCTCAGACGGTAGAGCAGCGGACTGAAAATCCGCGTGTCCCCAGTTCGATTCTGGGCCTCGGCACCAGACTTTACCGGGCGGAAGTAGTTCAGTGGCTAGAACGCCTCCTTGCCAAGGAGGAGGTCGCGAGTTCGAATCTCGTCTTCCGCTCCATACAGCCGAAGTGGCGGAATGGCAGACGCGGCAGTCTCAAAAACTGTTGGAGGGCAACCTCCGTGTCGGTTCGAGTCC
>CAZZAU010000281.1:0-1675 GCA_964652725.1 uncultured Dehalococcoidaceae bacterium
GTGCTCAAAGGCCTTCTTGACGGCCTCATCGGTTATCTCATGGAAGACGACCCGGCGGTATGGCTTGCCATCCGTCCCGGTAACCTCGGACAGGTGCCAGGCGATGGCCTCGCCTTCGCGGTCAGGGTCGGTGGCCAGATAGATGGTGGCGGCGTTTCCGGCAGCCTGTTTCAACTCCTTGACGATTTTGCTTTTCACCCTGGGCACCACGTAGCGAGGAGTGAAGCCCTCTTCCACGTCCACGCCAAGCTTGCCTTTGGGCAGGTCCCTCACATGCCCGAGCGAAGCCTTCAGTGTGTAGCTGCGACCCAGGATTTTGGTCAGGGTCCTGGCCTTGGCCGGCGATTCCACGATAACCAGATTCTTGTTCATTTCAGTTCAGTCCACGCTGACCCTGTATTCTTCCCGCACCTCACGTGACAGGACGTAGTTCATCGGCCCCACCTGCCTGACCAGGCCTTTAAGCTCCATCATGGCCAGGGTGCTGCTGACCGTGGCCACCGGCAGGCCGCTCCCCTGGCATATCTCGTCAACGTGGACAGGCTCCGGGCCGAGCTGCTTGAGCAGGGTGGCTTCGGTGTCAGAGGCCGGGACTATCTCTCTCATCTCCATCTGGCGGGCCACCGTCATCAGGTTCAACTCCTCCAGAATATCGGTATAGGCGCGCACCAGCTTGGCCCCTTCCTGGATGAGCAGGTTGCTGCCCCGGCTGGCAGGCGAAAGGATGCTGCCCGGAACCGCGAAGACTTCCCGGTTTTTCTCCAGCGCCATCCGAGCGGTAATCATAGCGCCGCTGGACTCGTCTGCCTCTATCACCAGGACGCCCAGACTAACTCCGCTCATAATGCGGTTACGCCGCGGGAAGTTTTCCGCTCTGGGCCTCGTGCCGAGGGGATATTCGCTGATCAGGACGCCCTGCTGCGAGATGCGGCGGGCCAGGTGGGTATTTTCGCCCGGGTAGACTCCATCCAGCCCGCAGGCAAAGACGGCTATGGTCCTGCACCCTGCCTCCAGCGCCGCCTGATGGGCCACCGTATCTATACCCCTGGCCAGGCCGCTGACGATGGTCACGTTGCTCTGCGCCAGAGCGGTTACCAGCTCCTCGGTTACCTGCCGTCCGTAGACCGTGGCGCGGCGGGTGCCTACCACCGCCAAGCACCATTCGTCCTGGGGAGCGAAATCCCCTCTGACGTAGAGCACCGGGGGATAGTCATAAATCTCTTTCAGCCGGGACGGGTAGTCCGAGTCTTTGCAGGTGTGGACGCTGACCCCGTACTTCCCCAGCTTTTCCATCTCCGCGTCCGGAGACAGGCGAGGACGCCAGGCCTCGATGGCCCGTATGGTGGCGCTTTCCAGTCCGGCGCGTTTCAGCTCCCCGGGAGAAGCCTTCCATGCGTCGCCCAAGTCTCCGAAGTGATCTTCCATTTGTGCGAACTTCACCCAGCCGATGCCCGGGATGAGGCTGAAACCCACCCAGTACTTGATGTCTTTTCTCTCGCTCATCTCAAGGCAATTCTAGCACAGCAATAGGCCGGAAACAATTCAGCTTGTTGGGGGATGCCGGGAAATGCGCCGCTTGCGCTTGATGGCGGAGAGGGTGGGATTCGAACCCACGGTAGCCAAAGGCTACACACGCTCTCCAGGCGTGCCTGATAGGCCACTCCAGCACCTCTCC
>CAZZAU010000282.1:0-1654 GCA_964652725.1 uncultured Dehalococcoidaceae bacterium
GGCGTCCACGATGGCCGAGTACAGCCCGTATTTCATCAGCATCATCAGGTAGGTGCGGTTCAGCCAGGGCCGCAGGGGGGTGGGGGTGCCGTTGGATACGTTGGACAGTCCCACGATGGAATTGCACCCCGGAGCGATGTCCGGCAGCATGGCCATCAGTTCCACCAGCGCCTTGACCTGGTTTATCTCCACCGAGACCGGGCTGACTATGGGGTCTATCCACAGCTTCTCGTTGGGGATGCCCATCTCATTGGCCTTGTAGACGAAATCGACCACGTTGGAGGCGCGCTCGTTGGCGTCGCGGGGCATTCCTTCGGCGCCCCAGAGCAGAGCCACCACATCGGCGTTGTACTTTTTGGCCACCTCAAGACCCGGTACCAGCCGGTCCGGCTGCAGGGAAATGGAATTGACCAGCGGGACGTTCCTGGCGAGCTTCAGGCCTGCTTCCATAGCCACCAGGTTGGTGGTGTCAAGGGAGAGGGGCTTATCCGTAACTGCCTGCACCGTGTTTACCACCCAGGTCATCAGCTCGTCTCCGGCCTTCCGCGCCGGGCCGATGTTGAGGTCCAGGTAGTCCACTCCGGCTTCGGTCTCCGCTCGGGCCAGGTCCTGGACGGGGCCGGCGTTCCTTTCCTTGAGCGCCGGGCCGATGCTCTGCGACATGATGTTGATGTTTTCGCCGATTAGAATCATTATTGCCTCCTGTGGTTACGAGCTCCTGTTTCAGCCTCCGCGAGGGAGGCTCTTGCCGGGCTTACCTTTTGTCCTCGTTTCCGGGCGGCCTCCCCTAGGGTTTCCAACCCTTGACAAAGGCAGGGATGTGGGCACCTTCCCTGGGGCCGATCTGTATTTCCCATCCGGCCAGTTCTTCCTCCAGGCCGCCGCTCTCCACCGCGGCATAGCCGGGAATGATGAGCTTGCGGTGTTTTATCCTTTCTTCGATGCCGCTTTTCTTCACGAAGGGAGCGATGATATCGGCGCTGAACTTGCCGGCTGCCCAGGCTGTAAGGACGGAAAGCCCTTCCGTGTCTTTGACCAGCAGCCAACTGGGCACCCGGCTGGTCTCCAGATAGCCGGATATCAGGAAGTAGGTCAGGGAGAAGTTGGTGGTGATGAGCACCGGCGAGTCCTCTTTGGGCACGCCTATTGTGTAAATGCCTTCCTTCGTAGCCAGCGGGCGTTGCGGGTCGGTAAAGATGTTCATCCTCTCCACCAGTAGCGGGAACAGGCTTTCGCCGTGAAAATCGGACAGGACGATGAGGCCGCCGTACTTGGCCACGAACGCGGAGGCGAGCATGGCTTCTTTCATCGGGTCTTCCGTCATCTCCGCGGGCAGGGTTATGGTGGGGTAGCCGAAAGGACGGAACTTCTTGGTCAACGCTGCATTGCGGATGATGACCTGGTCTTCAAAAGCTTTGCGGGTGGTCCTGGCACCGGAGTCCAGCACGATGTTCTTGATGCCGGCCTGGCTCACTTTACCGCTTAGCTCGGCCAGTTCCTCTAGGCTGGAGGCCTTGACCGCGACCGGGCAGGAGCTTTCTTTGGCCAGCCCTGTCACCTTGTCCAGGTTATCCGCGGTGGCGGCATACAGCAGCGGCTTGCGGTCGGCGGCCACCTTGAGACCGGCGGCCAGAACATCCGGGTTTTCGCTCAT
>CAZZAU010000283.1:0-1614 GCA_964652725.1 uncultured Dehalococcoidaceae bacterium
CTATCGCGCCCTGGGGATGAACGTGGCCAGCATCTACCCCATGCAGACACCGGATGAGCATATGCCCTCCTGCCTATACGACCCCGATTTTGATTCCGCAGACCCGCACTGGCCCCATTTCCGGCCCATCCCCCGCCGGGAGGCCTACAAAGCCGACATCGTTTACGGCACCAGCTCTGAATTCGGTTTTGACTACCTCCGCGACAACATGGTGGTGGACCTTTCCCGATGCGTGCAGCGTGAAGTGAACTATGCCATTGTTGATGAGGTGGATAACCTCCTCATTGATGAGGCGCGCACCCCGCTCATCATCAGCGCCCCGGATGTGGAAGCGGGGCAGAAATACGCCGTATTCGCCCGGCTGGCTCCCCGTTTGCGGAAAGACGTGGACTATGAGGTTAAGGAAAAGGAGCGCAGTGTTGAACTGACCGATGATGGCTATGCCAATATGGAGAATATACTGAAAAGGGAGGGCGTGCTGAAGTCGCCCAGCCTGTATGACCCGGCCAATGCCGACCTTCACCGTCATATCAGAAATGCCCTCGCCGCCAAGGAGCTTTACCGGCGAGACCGCGAGTATGTGGTCAAGGACGGTGAGGTTATCATCGTTGATGAGTTTACCGGGCGGCTGATGTTCGGACGCCGCTATTCCGAGGGACTGCACCAGGCAATAGAGGCCAAGGAGCGCCTTAAAGTCCAGCAGGAAAGCCGCACCTTCGCCACCATCACCATCCAGAACTACTTCCGCATGTATGACAAGCTGGCCGGGATGACCGGCACAGCGGCCACCGAGGCGGAGGAATTCCACAAGATATATAACCTCGAGGTGGTGATTGTCCCCACCCACAAACCGATGATTCGCGAAGACCACCCTGACCAGATTTATAAGGACGAGAAGAGCAAGTTCCACGCCGCGGTGCGCGAGATTGAACAGATGCACAAGGAAGGCCAGCCAGTCCTGATTGGCACGGTATCCATTGAGAAATCGGAATACCTGAGCGACCTGCTGCGAAAAAGGGGCATTCCCCATCAGGTGCTCAATGCCAAACAGCATGAGAAGGAAGCCACCGTCATCGCCCAGGCAGGCCGGACGGGAGCCGTAACCGTGGCCACCAACATGGCAGGCAGGGGCGTGGACATTATACTGGGCGGCAGCCCTGAGGGGAGAGAGGCCGGGGAATGGCAGCAAGAGCATGATAAGATAGTGGGGCTTGGCGGTCTGCATATCCTGGGCACAGAACGCCATGAGGCGCGGCGCATTGATAACCAGCTCAGAGGCCGGTCAGGCCGTCAGGGCGACCCCGGCAGTTCACGTTTTTATGTCTCCCTGGCGGATGACGTTGTGCGCCGCTTCGGCGGTGACCGCATCAAGGGCTTCATGGAATGGGCCGGCGTGGACGAGGACACCCCCATTGAGAATAAGCTGGTCAACCGGGCCATTGAATCGGCTCAGACCAGGGTTGAGGGCTACCACTTTGACATCCGCAAACACCTGGTGGAGTTTGATGACGTGGTCAACAAGCACCGCGAGGTTATCTACGGAGAGAGAAAGAAAATACTGAGCGGCGCTGACCTCAAGACAAATATTATGTCAATGGTCAGAGAGGAAGTCCA
>CAZZAU010000284.1:0-1571 GCA_964652725.1 uncultured Dehalococcoidaceae bacterium
ATGATGCACCGGGAATGAGTTCAGTCATAGTAGGAACAACAAGGTCATCGGCGATAATATCAATCACCGCACGGATATTACCGACACCTTCGATATCAAGCTAAAGGCGCTGCGATGTCACCAGAGCCAGATAAGCAGCCACGGCTTCCCTGATGTGGAAAAGCGGCTCAGAGATTGGGCCGTGGAACGGGCTACGGGTACGAAATATGAGCTGGCCGAAGCGTTTCACCGCGAGGAAATCCTGCGCTAGATAGAGCGGCGGCTCAAGCGGAACGCCAGAGCACATCGCCGCAGAGGTCCGGCGGATGGCGCCGGGAAGAGAACTCGGAGAAGTCCTCTTTCTCCCTCTTGAGCACTGTGGTTTCGCCGTGTCCGGGGAAAACCCGGGTGGTATCATCCAGGACGAAGAGCTTTTCCGTGATGGAGCGGACTATCTGACGGAAAGCGGCGGGAGTGGGGGTCTTACCCGGACCGCCGGGAAAGAGAGTGTCCCCCGAGAGCAGGTAATTGTCCGCTCTGAAGCTCAGGCTGCCCGGGGTATGCCCCGGTGTGTGCAATACCTGCACTGCTATGTGGCCGCAGGAAACCGTGTCTCCGTCGGAGAGCCGGATTTCAGGGGGTGGGGAGAGCGCAGCAGCATCCGCAGGGTGTGCCGCCAGGGAGACCTGGAAACGCGCCCGCAGCTCGTCCAGCGCGCCGATGTGATCCATATGACCATGGGTGAGTAGCAGGTACTTCGGGGTGGCGCCCCGCAGTGCTTCCACTATCCTGTCTGCTTCGCCCGGGGCATCCACCACCAGGCTCTCTCCGGTCTGCCGGCAGGTAAGGAGGTAGGCGTTGGTGCCGAAGGGAGCCAGGGCCAGCCGCCCGATTTGAAGCCGCTCATTTTTTGCCACTATTTTCACGCCTGTCAGCCTCTAGTGGGACTGCCCCCGTTTCTAAGAGTACCCCACGGGGGCGGTTCCGGTCAACGGAGTATGCGCTGTTGACGCCCGGCGCTGCGCCTACTAAAATAGCAGCAGATAACCTGACGGGGGAATTGATGAAGCATATCTGGGCGCCCTGGCGCATTCAGTACATCGAGATGGAAAAGCCGAAGGAGTGCATTCTGTGCAGCAAGCCGGCAGAAGATGAAGACGCCCGGAACTACATCCTGTACCGGGGGGAAAAGAATTTCATCATCCTCAATGCCTACCCCTATAACCCCGGCCACCTGATGGTGGCACCCTATCGGCATCTGGCCGGCCCTGAGAAGCTGGCGGGAGAAGAGAGGCGAGAGCACTTCGACCTTATCTGTCGTGGCGTAGAGGTGCTCAGGGAGACGTTCGGCACGGACGGGCTCAATATCGGAATCAACCTGGGCAGGGCAGCCGGCGCCGGCATCGAGGACCATTTTCATACCCACGTCGTGCCCCGCTGGGGCGGCGACACCAACTTCATGCCCGTGCTCGCCGATGCCAAAGTGCTGCCGGAGATGCTCGCGGATACCTATGCCAAGCTGAATGGCAGGTTCTGAGTGGAGCTAGTTGACATAAGGAACTAACCGGCGCTGTGCGGCCGGGTCCGGGAAA
>CAZZAU010000285.1:0-1567 GCA_964652725.1 uncultured Dehalococcoidaceae bacterium
GGAGGTAATTTCCGGCACCGGCGCTTACGGCACCCTGCACGTACTGCCCATGCTCACCATCGGCGGCGATGTCTCAAATCTGATAGAGGGGCCGCAGCCGGTCAAGACCGTGCCCAGCCACTTCTCGCCGGTGAAGGAGGCTTCGCAGGCGGATGTGGAGCTGGTCTTCGGGGGGGAGGACGAGCGGCGGTTCTTTGTGGGCACGCCGCTGGATATGGAGACCAGGATTTGCCTTGACCTCCGGGAGCTAGTCAAGCGCTCCAACGGCATCTTCGGCAAGAGCGGCACTGGCAAGACCTTCCTCACCCGCCTTCTGCTCATCGGCATGTTGCAGAAGAGCGCTGCGGTCAACCTGATTTTCGATATGCACAACGAGTACGGCTGGGCCGGGACCAGTGAGGGGGGGAGGTCGGTCAAGGGGCTGAAGCAGCTCTTTCCTGCCAATGTGGCCGTGTTCACTTTGGACGAGGAGAGTTCCCGCCGGCGGAAGGTCAGCACCGACTTCGTGGTGAAAATCGGCTATGACGAGATCGAGCCCGAAGATATGGTGCTGCTGCGCCAGACACTGAACCTCACCGAGGCGGCGGTGGAGGCCATATACCAGTTGAGGCGCCGTCTGGGCAGGAACTGGCTGTATGAAGTACTGGAGATGTCAGATTCCGAAGACACCGGAGAACTGCTCAAAGAGCTCAGCATCCACGAGGCTACATTCCAGAACCTGAAACGCGGCCTGGCCACGGTCAGGCGGCTGCCTTTCATCGCGCAGCGGGCCCCGGACAACACGGTGAAGCGTATCCTGGAGTACCTGGACCGGGGCATAAACGTGGTGCTGGAGTTCGGCCGCTACACTGATGTTACCGCCTACATCCTGGTGGCCAATCTGCTCACCCGGCGCATCCATGCCCAGTACCGGGAGCGAATGGAGAAGGCGCTGGGGGAGGATGCGGCCAAGCCCACTCCTCTGGTCATCACCATCGAGGAGGCGCACCGCTTCCTCAATCCGGAGGTGGCCAGCCAGACCATCTTCGGCACCATCGCCCGGGAGATGAGAAAATATAATGCCACCCTGCTGGTCATCGACCAGCGTCCCGGCGGTATAGATACCGAGGTCATGTCCCAGATGGGCACCAAGATAACCTGCCTCCTGGACAACGAAAGAGACATAGATAGTGTTCTGGCCGGCGTATCCGGCAAGAACACTCTGAAATCGGTGCTTGCCCGGCTGGAGTCGAAGCAGCAGGCGCTGATTTTCGGCCACGCCGTGCCCATGCCTGTGGTCATCCGGACCCGGGAATATGGCTCGGCGCAGTCCTACAAGGAACTGCTCTCCGGTGGAGATGGGCGGGAAAGGGCGGAAAAAGACATAGAAGAGCTCTGGGGTTAGCACGGAAAAGATGGCCTATCGGTCCTGGCTGGCGACGGGAGCGGGCATTGCTCTGGGTGTGATATTCATGGCGGCGGGGCTGGGCAAGCTGCTGGCCAGGTCGGAGATGCCGGGGCTTTTCCTGTTTCCGGATTTCTTTCCTGTCGCTCTTGAGGCGCTTGTCGTGAACTGGCTGCCATACCT